>JAFARV010000658.1 GCA_019245255.1 Acidobacteriaceae bacterium
AGATCTGAAAGACACTTACCTGTTCGCCTTCCGACGCACCGTTGAAGAGGCAAAGGTCGATTCCATCATGTGTGTCTATAATGCCGTCGACGGCGTCCCCGGGTGCGCAAGCGACATGCTGCTGCAGCATTATCTTCGGGATGATTGGCAGTTCAAAGGTTATGTCGTCAGCGATTGCGATGCCATTGAGGACATCTATCAGGGTCACCACTATGCGGGTTCTGCCGCAGAAGCGTCAGCCAAGGCCGTGAAGGCCGGAACGGACCTTGATTGCGGGCGGACTTACTCGTCGCTTGTAGATGCGGTGCACCAGGGCCTGATCAGCGAAGATGACATCAACCGTTCTGTTGAGCGGCTGTTCACTGCCCGCTTCCGCCTCGGAATGTTCGACCCGCCGGAGCGCGTTCCGTTCTCGAAGATAGGTATGGATCAGGTACAGTCGGAAGCTCACCGCAACTTAGCGCTTGAGGCCGCGGAAAAGTCGATTGTCCTGCTCAAGAATGAGAACAACCTCTTGCCGCTGAGCAATGTACCGAAACGAATTGCGGTGATCGGTCCCGCGGCAGATGATCCGGAGGCGCTGCTCGGAAACTATAACGGCTTTCCACACCATATTGTTACACCGCTCGAAGGAATAAAGAAGGAATTTAGGAACAAGGCACAGATTCGATTTGCGTTGGGCAGTACATACGTGGCCGGATGGACCGCATTAGTTCCTGAGGACGCTCTCACCGTCAGTGGCAATTCCGAGCGGCATGGGGTATTAGCTGAATATTTCTCGAATGAAAAACTTGAGGGCAAAGCGCAGTTATCGAGAGTTGAGCCACGCGTTTTCTTCAATTGGGAAATGCAGGATTCGGCGGTGGTGCGCGCTGTGTCGCGTGAGCAATATTCGGTTCGCTGGACCGGAAGTCTACGTGTTCCCGCGTCCGGCGAGTATAGGTTGGGCGCTCTCCGGCTGGACTGCGAACACTGCGGCCGGGTTGACTCCGCGCGCATCTACATGGATGGCCGTCAGCTCACGATCAGCGCCGGACACGCGGGCGTGGAGATGGGCGACGTGCATCTGGAAGCAGGAAAGGCCTATCAGATCAAAATCGAGTACACTCAGCACGGCGGGGGAGGCGGACTGCAGCTGGTCTGGGCTCCTCCAGAAGACTCCGGGCTGAAGGAAGCGGTCGATGCCGCAAACGCGTCCGACCTCTCAATCTTGTGCGTTGGATTAAACTCCCGGCTTGAGGGCGAAGAGTCCCGGCTTGTGATTCCCGGCTTCGAGGGTGGCGATCGTACGGACATTCGCCTTCCCGAGCCGCAACGTAAACTCATGCAAGCCGTCTTCGACACGGGTAAACCGGTAATTCTAGTTCTCGCAAGTGGCAGTGCCGTCGCTATCCAACCTGCTCAGGACCGTGCGCAGGCGATCCTCGAGGCCTGGTATGGTGGCGAAGCCGGTGGAACCGCAATTGCCGAAACTCTGTCTGGAACGAATAACCCCGCAGGCAGGCTGCCGATAACGTTTTATCAATCGCTGGATGATCTGCCGCCATTCACAGACTACTCGATGAAGAATCGCACTTATCGTTACTTCACAGGTAACCCGCTCTATCAGTTCGGATACGGACTCAGTTATTCAAGCTTTCGGTATTCAGAGCCGGTTACGACGAACTCTGGTTCCGGAACTACTGCAGTCAGCGCCGACGTAACAAACACCTCACGTCGGGCTGGAGACGAGGTGGCGCAGTTGTACCTCACAAAAGCTGACGGCAGCAATCCTGAACTCCGCGGATTCCAACGAATCCACCTGGGCCCGGGTGAAAAACGAACCGTGCGTTTCGAGATCAAGAGCTCGGAGCTCGAGGGACGCAACATTGCTGTTGGAGGCAGCCAACCAAAGCGGGGGTAGCTCAGGCTATTTCGAGCCTTTGACGGCAGTGAGGCCAGTTACCACTATGTTGGTATTGTGAGCGGAGCGAATGCCGTAGATGCCGTCAGTGGATTTTAGTTTACCCGAGGAGACAACGGACGCCTTTTCGTAACTCGCAACTGTGCTCCCGTTAATGGCGCATTCGACGCGATCGCCTTTCACCGAGAGCGCAATTTCCTGCGTCACGGGCTCGCCTTGGCCCGCAGCCTTGTGAACAGCGGCGTTTTCTTCGCCGCGGCCATTCATTTGGAACGGCTCCGGACCGAAGCCACGCACAATGAACTTGCCGCTGCCGTATGCGGCGCAATAGAGAAAACTTTGCTGGTCGGTACCCATATCATTGCCGGCGATAAACAGCCCATACGGATGGGGATGCGTATTGAGATCCATGTATTTGGGCTCGGTGAAAGTCGCTTTCACAGTGTAGTCGCCTGTGGCTTTATTTGCGGGATTCCAGAACGTCGTCGCCGGGCCCGTAGTAATCTTCAATGTTCCGCCCTGTTCGGTGACTTTGTCATCGTTGGCAGACATGCCCGCATTCCGCTCGTTGGGATCAACCTGCCCGGTCCACCCGGGAGCCGAAATGCCGCCACCCTTGACAGCGCGAGAGGTCTCGCCTTGACCATAAGCGGTCGCAACGAGCAAGAATGTGAGAGCAGTTACATAAACCATTCGGGTCATCTTAGCTCGCAATTATAGACCTATTCTGTTCACGCCGCGCTAACGAATTCGTGCTGAAGTCGCGTACGCCGCTTCCTTAGCTTCGATCACTTCGGGAATGTCGGAATCTGCATCCGGCCAGACATTGAGAAAGGCGAGATATGCGGAACGCGCCTGCTGGAATTGTCCCTTTCGCTCGTAGGCCTGGCCGAGATGATATTGCGCCAGAGGATAATTGGGATTCAAATGAAGAATTCGCTCGTATTCACTAATTGCATCATCCAACCGGCCTAATTCGAGGTATGCATTCGCGAGGCAGTCCTCATATAAGTCGAGTCCGGAACTCGGCGGTAGATGACGCAGTGCCTCTTTGAAATAACTGAGGGCTTCTTCTGATTGGCCATTCTTAAGAGCAATCGCACCCAGATAGTAATCGTAGCTGCGCAGTTCGTGCCGCACACCTCGTTCAGGGTATGGTGAGTCCTCAAAGAGCCTTTCCCGCAATCTGCTCGCTTCAGCTTTATCTCCGCGATCCAATGCGAAAAGCAGCGAGTTCCAGACGGCGCCAGGCTGATAGCTAGTCTCAGTCCGCGCTGCCTGTTCACCCAGGCGAACGTCGCCTTTCCACCGGTACACCTGAGCAATGCTCCCGAAAGCAACGGCACGCGCTGCTCCGGACTGTGTTACACGACTGTAGCGCTGGTACTCGCGAATGCCGTCACGATAGCGCCCTTCTTGACAGTACACATCGCCTAAGTGGATAATGGCCGGTTCGAATTTGGAATTCAGTGCGAGAGCGGCCTTGTACTCTGCGGCCGCATCGGCGTAGCGTCCGGCTTGCTGGTAAGACATTCCGAGGCTGTCGTGGGCATTCGGCTCCATCGGCGATAGCTGCACATAGCGTTCATGCGCCGCGATTGCGTCCTGATAACGATGCAATCCAAGGAAGCAGATGCCCAGCGCGTTGTAAAGATCCGCGGCATCCGGATCGACGGCGAGACCCTGCTGAATTACCGAAATGGCTGCCTCTACCCGCTCTTCGCGATCGAGCAAGCGGGCTAACCGAGCATAGGCTTCCATCTCCAGCGGATACTGAGCAATTAGTTGCTGAAGCGTTCGTATCGCGCTCAGATAATCTCGCCGCGCGATCGCATACCAGGCGCTGACATACAAGCGATCTTTCTCCGTCAGACGGTCCGACAGCCGGAATGCCCGTTCCAGGTATGGTGTCCCCTGGTCAGGGAGAAAATCAGTAACTGAGTAGGCGTAACCTATTCGCGCGTAAGCCATCGCAAACTTTGGATCTAGCTCAATGGCCTTGCGCAAAAGGGTTACTGCCTCCGCATTTTCAAAGTTCTGAGCTTTGCCAAGGCCGAGCGAATAGTAACGATAGGCTTCGAAGTTATTCGTCATGACTTCGGCTAAGCTCACGTTCCTGCTTCGATCCGAGGGAGCCGCCCCCAACCGGGCCGTGAGCTTGAGCGACATCAGATCGACCTGGCCAAGAACATCCGTGGTGCGGTTCACGACAAATTGATCCGAAACCAGGAGACGTCCATGCGCCGATTCGTAGAGCTGAACATTAACCAGTAAACGTTCTCCCAGCGCGGCGAAGCTCCCAAGCATTACCGCTTCCGCGTGGCTTCTGCGCGCAACCCCCAAAGCTTCATCGAGCCGGATATCAGCCGTGGGCTTGTGACCTACTCTCTCAAGCAGCAATTGCAG
>JAFARV010000703.1 GCA_019245255.1 Acidobacteriaceae bacterium
CTCCTGCATAAGCCGCGAGTGCTCGATGCGGATCGCCGCGATGTTCGCCATCACTGTGACGAGATTCAGATCCTCTGCAGTGAATTCACGAACGAAATGAGGCGAATCGAGATACAACAATCCGGTTACACGAGTATCGGTCTGCAAGGGAACGGCGAGAATGCTCCGAATCTCCTGGGCCAGGATACTTTCCCGCGATCCGAAATCCTGGTCCAGCGTCGCATCGCGGATCAGTACCGATCGCCCTTCACTGATCACTAAATCGCGAACTGCGGTACTGATGCGCAATTGCTCGCCACGCATGGCACGAGTCTGCAATCCGGTATTGCACTCGCACGTCATGACGACACCGCGCGAGGCCCTCACCGCTGCTAGTGAAAGGTCCAGAATCAGTTCAAACAGCTTCTCGAGAGTCTCATGCCCGGCCAGCTCTCGTCCCGCCCGAACCAGCGCCCCTAAATGATCTGTGCTGTTTTCCAGAGCGCCCTTTAAATCCAGGGACACGGCTGGAACAACGCACGCAAGTTTGTCGTCGACAAACGTGATTTCTTTGGTCTTGGCCTCGCTGAATTCACCCCGCATGTCATAGCGGATAACGAGATGACCCGCCATGATTTGATCCCCATGCGCCAACTGCTTCGGCCCCATCAGTCGCGTTCCGTTAATCTGTGTGCCGTTGCGACTGCCCACGTCCCGAACCACCCAGCCGTCGGGGCAGCGCTCGAATAGCAGATGCTCGCGCGACAGCTTCTGGTCTTGCGGGAACGCCAGCTCGTTCAGCGACGATCGACCCAGCCTGTATCGGTCCCGGTCGAGATGCACGCGCTCCGTCGCCGCGCCCGGCGAATCGATAATTAGATCGCCTGTACCAAGCCCCGTACCCGCAGTTGCCATCTCACAAGCCTACCGGGAACATATTCATTGTGGCGCAGCTGTAATCAACTATTTTTCAGTGCTCATTCGGCGAGTGTTATTGTTCCAAAACCTAACCTAACTCGCGGACGAGCCAGGCCCGGGCCAGTTTCCAGTCGCGCATGACGCTCTGCGGAGAAATCTGCAAGACCTCTGCCGTTTCTTCCACACTCAACCCGCCAAAAAAGCGCAGTTCAATGACGCGCGCTTTTCGTGCGTCCACGCGCGCGAGGTCGTCGAGCGCTTGATCCAGCGCCAGAACCTCGGCGCTCTTTTGTGAGGCACTGCCGGCAATTTCGTCCAGACTGATCGCTTGCGAGTGATCGAGCGCCGGAGCGTTGCCCCCTCGCTTGGCGGAAACGCGGGCGCGGGCGGCGTCCACGAGAATGCGGCGCATAATCTGGGCTGAGAGAGCGAAGAAGTGCGTCCGGTCCTGGCACGCGAGACCTTTTGCGTCCACCAATCGCAGGTATGCTTCATGCACGAGCGCGGTGGTTTGCAACGTGTTCTCGCGTTCTGTGCGCATGTGGCGGCGCGCCATACGATGGAGCTCAGCGTAGATCAGGGGCGCGAGACGGTCGAGGGCGGTCTGGTCACCGTTCCCCCAGGCCTTCAGAAGCAAGCTGATCTCCACAGATTCGGAGGGCGCCACAAAAACTTTCTAGAACATTGTAGTGGTTTACCGCGTTTTCCGCTTACGTGATTAGAGGGCTGATGCCAAGGCAGCTTGCGGCAGGCCCATTCGAGCTAAGCAGTCATCGAACCGCGGATCGGCACGCAGGCCATCCCATTGTGGCGCAACGGCCAGATGGACCAGGCACAGGTCGCGGCTCTCCATGGCTCGCCCCAGATGGTGAAATGCCGCGTCCAGATCGATGGCTTCGCTATATAAGATCGCCATTTGCACTGCCGGGGCATGGTCTCCGGCGCTCGCTAATTGCTTCAGGCTATACGCCACGACCGCAGAACGCCCGCCCTCCGCGTAAACCTGCTTCAATTCGTCAATCAACTCCCGAGGTGCGCCGTAATCTTCGGCATGGCGGATAGATTCCGTCATGTGGCGGTCATAATCGCCAATCTTCCAGTAGGCGCCAGCCAGATGCTCGCGGCCGAGCAGGTGATGCGGGTCCAGAGCGAGCGCTTTGTTCGCCCATTCGATCGAATCCTCGAACCGCCGCTGATTCCAGTATGAGAGCGAGATTTGCAGATGCACCAGAGGCGAGAACGGATCGCGTTCGAGGGCCTTCTGCTTCAACTGGAGCCCTTCTTCGAGTTTGCCGAGCGCTTCCATCAATCGCCCACACACAAGGAACGCTTCGGTGTGACTCGGATCTAACTCGAGTGCGCGGCGCAGGCTTCTCTCCGCGCCGATCCAATTCCACTCACTCAGGAAAAGCACGATGCCAAGCGCAACCTGCGCGTCGGCGCAGGAACTATCTAAGGCGAGTGCCGCGAGCGCGGCTGTCTTCGCCTGCTGG
>JAFARV010000793.1 GCA_019245255.1 Acidobacteriaceae bacterium
GCGCCTCCGGATCTTCCGGAAATTCATGCTCGAGCTGTAGCAACGCCGCGATAGCCGTATCCCGATCATCTATTGCCATGGCGCAGCGCGCTTCTGCCATAGCGGTTCGATATCTGAACTGCCTATCGGCAATTTGTGGCATTGCGCGCTTCAATAGAGGCAATGCCGCCTCGCAGTGGCCAGTCTCCACCAGATCGATTCCCCGTTTTGCGAGCGCGACGGAATCGGGCGATGCCGGCGTCCTGTGCGTGCCTTTAGGTGCTGCCGGCATGAATAGCGTCGCACAGCAGACCCCCAATGTCGCCGCGAGCGCGTTGTACGCCCGCTTGAGTATGCCACGTCTTAGCATTTCCTTAACGCCGGAGCCAGTCTGTACTTGTATACTAAATCCACTTTGTCGGCGGGCCGGTGCCGTTCTCGCGGATTTCGCGGGACGGGAGCGCTGCTGCAGGGTGGTTTAGGATCTCCCGGATAATGGTCCCTTGAAGCTCTCGCATACAAAGCTGACGATTCCGACGAACGGCAAAGGCCTGTATTCGTTCACGAGGCCTGCCGCAGAGTGGCTTTCGAAACAAGGGATCAAAGAAGGCCTGCTGACAGCTTTCGTCCAGCACACCTCCTGTTCACTCCTGATTCAGGAGAATGCCGACCCGGACGTTGTGCTCGACATGCGAGATTTCTTTGAGCGCCTGGTGCCTGAAAATGCGGAAGCCTTCCGGCATACGACTGAAGGACCCGACGACATGACATCCCACGTCCGTTCGGCACTCACACAGACCAGCTTGTCAATTCCTGTGATCTCGAGCCACATGGCGCTTGGCACATGGCAGGGCCTGTATGTTTTTGAGCACCGGTCACATCCCCACCGGCGCACGGTCGTGCTACAAATTATCGGCGACTAGGGTCAATTGTTCAGGTCAGCCGTGTTGATTACAGTCAGAAATACGAGTCATTGCGCTCGCACGTTATCCAGATTGAACGTCCCGTTGTTGAAGAAGATCCAGAGAGCATGAATCTGTGACAACGTTGGGTTACAAGGGTTGTTGCTTGTATCTACCAGACTGCTGAAGTCGACCGCCACCGTTGTCGTATTACCCGCGGACGTGTATGGCCACGCGCCGCCCTGACACCACGTCCAGTTTGCGCCGGTTTGAATCGCAACGTTCGAAGACGTTCCCTGGGCAAGCGTCTGGATATCAAACTTGATGGATGTTTTGCCGCTCAGATCGAGCGCGCTCGGAAGATTCAATCCAAACCAGTCACCGCCCGAACTTGTGGAATTGATCTCGAGTCCGTAATTGCCATCCGTGTGGAACGAGCTTTCCTGTGCCACGGAGCCGTCGCCGGAGTGCAGAGCGTTCCAACCACCGGTTCCCGTTTCGAAAGATTGAATTTCGACGGGTGTACTGGAAATAACGGGCGCTGCTGCCCTGAGGTAATCCAGATAGAAAGTACCGGGGCCATTCAGATAGACGAAGATTGTGTGGATATCGGTAAGGTCCGGCGTCCCGCCGCCGCAGTTCAGTTGGTTGGCGACGAGAGCGAGCTTCAGTGTGGTTACCCCGTTTGACGGTAGAGTCGGCCAAGGATCGGGGGTCTGACACCACGTATACGCAGAGCCGGACTGGAAAGCGATCGCCGTGCCGCCGCCGATGGTTGTGCTCTCGATGTCAATTGAAACCGAGGGCCGTCCGGAAAGATCGAGCGGCGATGCGAACGTGACACCAAACCAACCGCCGCCGGTTGCATTCACCTGAAGCGAATGCGTTCCATCGGTATGGAATGCCGTGCTCTGCGATACCGTACCGGCACTGGCATTGATGGGCCCCCAGCCATCTGTGCCGGTCTCGAACGACTCGAGAATCAATACAGCACCCTCACTTGGTTTGACGGTCACGTTAAGAAATGCCACGTTGGATAGTTTGTGATTAGAATCTTCAATCGTGTATGGCGCCTGGCTCGCACCGTTGAAGCCGGCAGTTGGTGTAAATTGAACGCCCTGCCCCACTACCTGGAACTGTCCGCCGTAAACCGAGACTGAGGTCTGCCGCCCCGGAGTGTTCGGATCGAGGTCAATGCTGTTCGGGTCAATGGTGGCGCCGGCGTACGCAACATCATTGCCAAGAGGAGTCAACGTTGTCGACTGATTGAATGGGGTCGTAGCCCACGCGTCGTCAGCTACAGGCGCGAACGGGAGGTTGGTGTTGGCCGTGATTTCCTCCGAGAAGTTGTGAATCGTGTTCAGGAGAGGCGCGGCCTCCTTGATATCGAAACTCCCGTCCGACTCCGCGGAGTTAGCTCCGGGCTGTCCGACCGCAAGATCCCAGAAGAGAGCGCCACTCGCCCGGTTGTCGAGAAACCGGTCCGTCCAATCCTTGTAAATGGAGTTACGCAGATTGCCTGCCATGAGGCCGAACTCTCCCAGGTACGCTGGCTTGCCAAGCTCGCCCGCATCAGCGATGTGTTGGTTGATGTAAGTGTCGGCCCATGCGGTGGTGCGTCCCCAGCCTTCGGGATACAAGTGAAAGCCCATCGCATCGATGCCCGGCGCGCTAGAAAATGCGATCGTGTCAACGCCCTGAGAGCAGTTCGTGATCCAGTCCGTGGTCGATGGATCGCAGAAGAAGCCTTCATCGCCGACTGCCACCATGTGATTCGGATCGACACTCTTGACGTACGGCGCTACATCGTCAATCCACGAAATGATCGATTGGGTACTGCAGGAACTGGATGACGGATAACCACCGCCGCTCGTTCCCA
>JAFARV010000091.1 GCA_019245255.1 Acidobacteriaceae bacterium
TACGCGGTGGCCAAGATTGCCGGCATCAAACTGTGTCAGGCGTACCGTGCACAATACGGTTTCAACGCGATCTCGCTGATGCCGACGAACCTGTATGGGCCCGGAGACAACTTCCATCTCGAGAACTCACACGTGTTGCCCGCGTTAATGAGGAAGTTTCACGAATCGAAAACCGAGCGGCGGGCCGAAGTCGTCGTATGGGGCAGCGGCACACCGCGACGGGAGTTCTTGCATGTCGACGATCTCGCCTCCGCAGCGGTATTCGCGATGCAAAGTTATGACGAACCGGAGATTTTGAACATCGGCACCGGAGAGGACATCGCCATCGCCGAACTGGCCAAGATGCTTGCTTTGGTGACCGGGTACCAGGGGCGCATCGTCTTTGATCCTTCCAAGCCGGACGGCACGCCACGCCGGCTACTCGACGTCAGCCGGTTGCACGCCCTCGGGTGGCGGCATTCGATTCAGCTCGAGGACGGCATCCGCATGACTTATGACTGGTTCCTCGAACATGTCGAGTCCGCGCGCATGGCTCTCGCGTGAGCCGGCACCGGCGCTGCGCTATGCTCTCTCGACTGCGGCGATTCTGGCAAGTATTTATTCAGCAGTACTTGGGTCTGCATCTCATCTGGTTTCTGAAAACACCGCTGTTTCAGCCGCGCTTGCAGCGCATTTAGTGCCCTATAACTCCGAGTATCTGGTCAGGGAAGCGGGGTGGGATGTAAAGGCCAGAACTGCGCTTTTACAGCGCGCAGTAGCGTTCAATCCATTTGATACGAACGCCTGGATCGATCTCGGGTTCGACGCCGAGGTGCGCCATGGTGACGTAAAGTCCGCCGAGAAGTACTTTCTAAACGCGGCGGCGGCGAACCACATGTTTCTGCCGAAGTGGACGCTCACCAACTTCTATTTCCGGCGTGACGAGCTTCGGCCATTTCTGCGTTGGGCGAACCAGACGTTGGCCATTACGCCTTATTCTGCAACGCCAGTATTCAGCGAGATGTGGCTACTCGACCCGAATGCAGCAGACATTGACGGGGTGATTCCTGACCTGCCGAACACGCTATGGCAATACGCCTGGTTTCTGAAAAATGCCCGGCAATGGACAGCGATACCGCGAGTTGTTGCGCGGTTGGTCGCGGCGGCCGGTGGCGTCAATCCGGAGACGTACGGCAAAACCACGATACTCGGTCCGATTCTCGATGAGCTGCTAGCGAACGGATATCCGAACGAAGCGCTTCAGGTGTGGCGGTCGCTTTCGGCGGCACGCTGGATCCAGTTGCCCGCCCCTACCGCTGAAAGGCCGCTCGTGAATGCGGCATTCTCCGTGCCATTTTGGGGACATGGCTTCGATTGGTTTCCGAGTGGCGTTTCAGGCGTGGCAATGGAACAAAACATTGAAAGCCATACCGTGCAGTTTGAATTATCCGGCGACGAGCCCGAACATTGCACTTTACTTCAGCATTGGCTGTTGCTGGAACCGGGTCGCCGCTACCGCCTCTCGTGGAACGCAACGCTCGTGCAGTTGCAGAGTCCGTCCGGTCTGTCATGGCATGTGCGTCGAGTGAAACAGCAGACGCCCGGCTCGCCGGACTTGCTGGACAAAGCTCAGTCTATTTGGACATTCGACGCTCCGGAAGGCGACGGATTGGCTCTGCTGACCCTGGAGTATGCGCGGCCCTTGGGGCAAACGCGCGCAAAGGGTCACCTGAGCTTGACGCAAGTTTCGCTGCTGGGGATTGGCTAATCCTCACGTACAAACAGGTACCATCCGGCCCCGAGCATCCGATATGCAATTCCCCAACCTTCTCTTTTATCGGCTTCCGGTACGCCCTCATCAAGCGAAGGCACGGTAGGCAACTGCTTCCTCGAGAAAACGTATCCTTTGGCGGAGCCATGAGTGAAATTGACGGAATCGAAACCGACATCCAATTCGAGGCCGTTTGCAATATGTTCCACTCGCGACACATGAATGGTGCGGCACAGTCTGTCGTAATCGCGCCAACGCTGGTCAGGCAGCATCATGTCCGAGGGCTGCATTTCATGTGTTCTGATCCATAAGACCTCGAAGTGATCATGGTCGGCCATCGAAAGCAGCTCCGCGAATATCGTTGCGTGGTTTCGAAATGCCTTCTCGAGGCGCGCATCGCTATACGATGGCGATTCTTCACACGCTGCGCACAGAAACGCTGCGCAGGCTAATATCCCGGCCGAAAGCCGATGCCGCGCGCTTAATTTCAAGGGACCAGCATATCGCGTGTCAGCGAGTCTTCCTGCGTGGAGCCGAGTGTGGTGTAGGCCAGTGTGCTATAGGAGCGAGGTGCTCTAAAGTTGGCGCGCACTACAATTCATTCAGTAACTGTGGCAACAAAGACCAAACGACCTGCTGCCGGGCCTGCCCGCCGGCCGCAGGACGGCGGCCAAGCTGATCCGGCCGCTCAAACCAAGACATATTCACACCCGACAGAAACGGCGCCGCAGCGGCCCGATATCGGCACACAGGCGCAGTTCCGGAAGCGCAGAGAGCCGGCGCGCTATTTGTATGACTCGTCTGTTTCGCCCGCGCTCGATTGGGACGGACAGAACGCCGGACGCGACCAGGGCGAAGCTCTGGTTCGCGAAATTCTCGAAGCGCCGTCGCTTGAAAACGCGCGCGACGCGGCCCGTAAACTTGCCCGCCTCTCGCAGCCTTTTCTGAACTGGGCCGGTAAAGCAGAGCGCCTTTCGTTCGATGTGCCCTCCCTACCACTGTTCGTGCATGAGCGCCTTTCGACGAGCGCCATTCTCGAAACCCTGCGCGGGCATCGCCATGATGCTGCCCAGCGCACGTTGTTCGACCTCTTCGGCGACCCTGAGCGCTCCGTTACCGATCAGATTTTAAAGCCGTACGAGCACGGTCCGTGGCAGAACCGTATGATCCTTGGCGATTCGCTGGTGGTCATGAACTCGCTGCTCCAGTACGAGGGCATAGGCGGCAAAGTCCAGATGATCTACATGGACCCGCCCTATGGCGTGAAGTTCGGTTCGAATTTTCAGCCATTTGTGCGCAAGCGCGACGTCACACACGGCGATGACGAAGATATGACGCGCGAGCCCGAAATGGTCCAGGCGTATCGCGATACCTGGGAGTTGGGGCTACATTCGTATCTCACATACTTACGCGACCGGTTGAAGATCGCGCGCGAGTTACTGACTCCGAGCGGCAGCGTGTTCGTGCAAATTAGTGATGAGAATCTGCATCACGTGCGCGAGGTAATGGATGAAGTGTTTGGGGCGGACAATTTT
>JAFARV010000985.1 GCA_019245255.1 Acidobacteriaceae bacterium
GCAATGCGCCTGGCCGTTTCAACGCGCAAAACTGCTACATCCGCGCGCCATACTTCGTACTCTGCCGACGGCTGAAAAGGCATTTCCATAATCACGATGCCCTTATCGCCCATTGCCTGTTGCAGCAGTTTCTCTACCTGCTTCTGAATCCGAGTGTGCCTCCACTTTGGTGGCGGCATCAAGAGAACCTCCCCGTGATGTAGCTCATACCGTCCCGCTTTGGGCTCGGGCAGTTTGAGAAATTCTGCAACTGTGGTCAACGCCGCTGCCGCGCTCATCTCTCGCTCATTGTCCTATATGCGCGTCTGGAACGACTTCCTAACTGGGTCGCCAGGCAAGCGATGCCTGGCGCGCAAAATGGCACTCTGTGGCCCCTCACTTTCCCGATCTCCCTTTCTCCATCGGCAGAGTCTTCCGGGAGACACCGGCGCCATCACCCCAGACGTCGGTGCCCAGTATTCGCAGTTGCCCTCCGGTAATATCGGCCACTACTGCGTCGTGAGCCGCCCTCGTGTCGCGCCGCCGGATCGCCTCGACGATCGGCTTCAGCAGGGTCTCGATATCCCGGGGAATCTCCGTCGAACTGCTCGCCGCCAGATAAACCAATCGCGTACACCGCTCCAGCACACCCCGCAAAATCGCCTCGAGTTCACGGTTCTTCGTCATGCGAGCAATCTGAAGGTGAAAGCTTCGGTTCGCTTCGATCAGCCCGTCCAGATTTTTGCGCACCTTTGCCGTCTGGAGTGCGGCCCGGTAGCAACGCTCAAGCTCTTCAATGTTGCCTGCGTCGGCTCGAAGCGCAGCCAGTTCCGCCGCGATACCTTCCAACACAATACGAGTCTCTAACAGATCCCGCACCGTGCGAAAACTCGGTTCCGGCACATAGTAGCCGCGCCTCGGAACTACCTCGAGCAGTTGCTCGTTATGAAGCCGATTGCAAGCCTCGCGAAACGGAGTCCGGCCAATCGAATAGCGCGAAAGAATCTCCGCTTCATGGAGGAATGCGCCTTCCGGGAACTCGCCTCGCAGGATAGCCTGTTTGACCAACCGGTAAGCCCGCTCGGCTAGTGTCCCACTCCCTTGGTCCTTGCTGGCGCGAGGCATGAAAATCTTTCCTTTCTTGAGTCTTCGGCTCGCTGAGAAAGCGCGGCCTCATCTTACACGCTCAATATATCAGTCGTATATTAGAAATAGACAGAGCGAGATGCTAAGCGGACCCACCCACATCCATTCCCTTCGCGCCTATGAGGCCGGCCTCACCCCTGAACAGGTCAAAGAACGGTACGGCATCGAGAATGCCATCAAGCTCTCGTCAAATGAGAACCCGCTCGGTACGTCGCCGGTGGCAATCGAATATGCCATACGCGCCTTGAGCGATATGTCTCGATATCCCGACGGCGGTGTCGCGCTGCGCCGCAAATTGGCGGACCGTTTTGGAGTCAAGGTTGAAAATGTCATCGTCGGCGCGGGCAGTGAGGGCATCATCGCCAATATCGTCCGCACGTTCCTTTGCGACGAGGATGAAATCCTGACCACCGAGGCCGCTTTCCTCGGTTTCCAGGTGCTCGCAAAGAGTCGTGGCATCGCCTATAGAACCGTCCCGTATCGCAACTGGACGTACGACCTGCCGGCCATCGCCGATGCGGTGACGGAACGCACCAAGCTCATCTATCTGGCGAATCCGAATAACCCGACGGGAACGTTTTTCACGCGCGAAGAATTTGAAGCGTTTTACGCCCGCATTCCTGATCGCGTTCTTATCATCCTCGATGAAGCGTATTTCGAGTTCGCCGCCGCTGAGCCGGATTATCCGGATTCCATGCATTACCGCTTCGACAACGTCATTACACTGCGCACGTTTTCGAAAGCTTATGGCTTAGCTGCGGCCCGCGTAGGCTACGGATTCGCCCACGAGGATCTCATTTCCGTATTGCTTAAAGTGAAGCTTCCCTTCGAGCCGAGTGGACCGTCCGCTGCCGCCGCGCTCGGCGCGCTCGAAGATGCTCCCTTCATGAAGATGTCCATTGAGCGTAATCGCGCCGGTCTCGAATATGTGCGCCGGGAACTCACGAGCCTTGGCTATCGGCTTGCCCCGTCGGCCGTCAATTTCGTGATGCTCATTCTCCAGGACGGCGGCGAAGCCGATTCTTTGTTTGAACTTCTCCTCCGCGAAGGCGTTATCGTGCGCCCCCTCAAGGCGACAGGCATCCCCAACTGCCTGCGCATTTCCGTCGGAACAGAACGGGAGAATTCTATCCTCATCGACGCAATCACGCGTGTCCAGTCGCAAATGGAGATTGACCGATATGCCTCAACTCGCTGAACAGACTCAGACCGGCGCATCAGCCGCCGCCGACTTCCTCCCCATCCATGGCACCGACCACATTGAGTTCTACGTCGGAAATGCCAAACAGTCGGCTTACTTTTACCGTGCTGCGCTCGGCTTTACTCTGGTCGCCTATCGCGGCCCTGAGACCGGCACCCGTGACCGCGTCTCCTACGTACTCGAACAGAACAAAATACGGTTCGTCCTCACTACGCCGCTTCAGGCGTCGGGCGCCGTTGCCGAGCACGTGATGAAGCACGGCGATGGCGTCAAATCGATTGCTCTTCTGGTCGACGACGCCGCCTCCGCATGGCGCGAGACCACAACCCGCGGCGCGATGAGTGTCGCTGAAGCAGCCGTTTCACAGGACGAACACGGCCGCGCTGTTACCTCTTCGATCGCTATCTACGGCGATACCATTCACACGTTTGTCGAACGGAATCACTACCGAGGACCGTTTCTCCCGGGCTTCGTTGCCGTCTCAGGTCCGGATCGCATCGCGCGCCCGGCCGGCCTCTTGCACATCGATCACGCCGTTGGCAATGTCGGCTGGGGCCAGATGAACACTTGGGTCGATTTCTACGAACATGTGATGGGTTTCCGCATGTTCAAACACTTCGATGATCAGGACATTTCGACTGAATACTCGGCCCTGATGTCGAAGGTAATGGCAAACGGCAATGAACGCATCCGCTTTCCCATTAATGAACCCGCCGAAGGCCGCAGGAAATCGCAAATTGAAGAGTACCTGGATTTCTACGGAGGTCCCGGCGTGCAGCATATCGCTATGGCTACACACGACATCATCGACACTGTAAGCCGCTTGCGCGATCAGGGAATCGAGTTCCTAACCATTCCCACGACTTACTACGACGAGCTCACACAGCGGGTGGGCAAGATCGATGAACCGCTCGATAGGCTTGCAGAACTCGGCATTTTGGTCGACCGCGATGACGAAGGGTACATGCTTCAGATCTTCACCAAGCCTGTGGAAGATCGCCCCACGTTGTTCTACGAGATCATCCAGCGCAAGGGAAGCCGAAGCTTCGGCAAAGGCAATTTCAAAGCGCTCTTCGAAGCCATCGAACGCGAGCAGGCGCGCCGGGGCAATCTTTAAAGCGATACCTCAGAGTTTCGTCTGGCCATGGTGCGACGCCGCCATCTGATTCAATTTCCAAAACAGCACATCTGGCGCTTCATCCGGGTTCACAGAGTGGATACTCCACGAGAATGTCAGACTCACCCGAATCGCCTCTTTACCGGTTCCGAAAACATGATCGACGCGATTCCGCAGCGCATCCTTGACACGTCGCTCCAGCGTTTCTAAAGGACAACGGGTCTGCTCAGAAATCAGCAGGAAATTCGGGCCATGCCAGCGCGTGATAGATCCGATCTCCCCGAATGAATCGCATAGATGTTGGGCCGCAACCATCAATGCTTCGTCGCCCGCAGGCCGTCCGAATCGCGCGTTGATGGACGGAGTGCCATCCAGCATGAACTGGGCGACGCCAAAGTGCGTCCCATGGCTCAGCATGCGGGAAAGCATCTGCTCCGTTCCCGCCACGTCGGGCAGACCAGTCGCACGATCCAGGTTCGGAAGCACCTGCGCACTGGCGCGCACTACGGCCGACTTCAGCGAGCGGATCAGTTTGTCGGAATCACGCTTCGTTCGGAGCGTCTCGTTGCGAACCAGCGTCAGACACACCGCAAGCTTGTTCTGAAGCGCCCGTAACTCCTGCACATTTGCCGCCGCTTCCAGACTCTTTTCAATGTGTCGAAGCTGTTCCACGCCGGTCTCGTTCGATTGCCCAATGACGGCAATGGTATCGGCCATCATCGAAAGAACGTTGTTGAACTCGGTCCGGAAACTCGCCGAGTGATTACTCACGCCCCGGTTGTACTCCTCGAGCGCGCGCACCACAAAGGATATGGCGCCGAGTATCTCGTCCGGCGTGCTTTTAGCCGTAACTCGCTCTGTCGCCCCGTCAATGCGCTCACGGAAAGCTGCCAGCTCGGCGGGATCCCCTTCTACTGCCGTTCGCGAGATAGCCGCGAACAGCGGCTGCACGTATGGTGCGGGGCCTTCTGATTTGTGGTTCAGGAGTTTTCCTAGGGATACCATCGCGAGTGCGGTTCAGCGTAGATATCCCCACTGATGCGAGATATCTCCGTTGAGGTAGTGCCCTGACGCGCTTATAGCTCTCAAGCCTGTTTCATGCGACAGCTTGATCCCATTCCTCGCGGAACTGACTGACCGCTGGAGCCTGGCTGAACGGTCACTCGCGGGTTAGAAGGTGAGGCGCGCTCCCATTTGAGCCTGTCGCGGCTGATTGGCCTGCGACGTAATTACACCGAAATTCGTATCACCGAAACCGGTATCGGGGTCGGTGAACCTGGGTGTATTTGTGAAGTTAAAGAACTCGGCGCGGAGTTGCAATCTGTAACGTTCGCGGAACGAGAAGTTTTTGAAAATGGAGAAATCGAGATCGCGGATACCATCGCCTCGTAAGGCATCATTGAATCGGGGTTCGTTGCCGTCCATCTCATCCCCGGGATTTGAAAACGATGAGACGTTGAAGAAATTGAGGGCTCCCCCACTCGCTACCACCTGTTGCAAGCTGTATTGGCTCCGAGGATTGCCCGTCACGTTGGGGCGCTGATTCCCGTCCGCAATCGTTCCGTTTGTCATGTAAATGTTCATCGGTAATCCGCTCTGGTACGTGAAGTAAGCGTTGATTTGCCAGTTGCCGAGGACGGCATCGATTACCGCGTTGAGGTTGTGGCCGAACTGCTTGCCCCTGCCGAATGGAAGTTCATAGCTACCGCTCAACACAACGCGATGCCGGGCATCGGTCGCCCCGACCGAATACTCTCCGCGGAGATTATTGAAGTCTTGAATGCTCGGTGCGTTTCCAAGCCAGCCGTTCGAACTCGCCGACCCGTCGTCGATCAGCTTGGCCAACGTGTAACTGCCGACTATGTTCAGACCGCTCGAGTACCGCTTCTCATACTTGAGTTGGAACGCGTTGTACCAGGAATTTGCAACAAATTCGGCATATCCTTCAAACGGGCCGGGGAACTGCGGGAACGGGCGCAGTAGATTGATCTGCTGAGTGGTCGGTTGCGCGTACACCGAATCCGGCTCGTTGAAGATAGCATTAGGTCCAACGAACAGGCTGTAGAACGGATTAGGAACGTAGGCGTAGAGACCGCTGGACCCATACTGTTCGCGAAGAGCCGCCGAGATATAGTTCCGGTTCCGCACGTATGCATCGGGCAAATGGGTGCTGCGATTGCCGGAATAAGCAACCTCCACCATCTGATGCCAAGGCAATTCATGCTGCACCGAAAACGCGAACTGATAAATTTCGGCGTTTCGGAACGTGTTGCTCTGATTCGAGGTGGATGAGAATCCCCAATCGGCAAGCTTCCCATAAGTTCTTCCTTGGGCTCCAACATTCCCGAACGGGAAGGGATTCGCCAGTGTCGCGTACTGCGTCAAGCCATTATCAAGTGACGACAGGTACGGCAAGTCACCCCGGAATGCCGGCCCCAGGTCCTGATAAGAAGTCGCGTAATTTACTCCATAATATAGACCGGCGCCGCCCCGAATCACAGTCTTCGGAGTTAATTGGAATGCAGCGCCAAGCCGGGGGCCGAAATTGTTCCAATCGGTATTCGAATGACGGTTGCCGCTGGTTACAAACTCGTCGACTCCACGAATCTCCCCAATTCCCGGAACATTTACCCCAGTATCGGCGGTAAAGTTCGCGATTTGCAGACGATTGTAGCGGTCTTCGTAGGGTGTGCTGAACTCGTACCGCAGCCCTAGGTTCAGGGTTAATCGCTTTGTAACAGCCCAATCATCCTGGAAGAAAAATGAGGTTTCGCGCGACTTCTCGGCAACACTCGGGTGAATACTCAAATCTCCACTGCCGGCCCACCCGGTCAATAGCGAGGCGATTCCGTTCCCCTGCGCGCTGTCAGGCGTCAGACTGTACTGCATCGTGGAATTCTGGCTGAAATTGAATGCACCGCTGGGATTTGGCGGCTGGAAGAAATTTGACAGCAGAATGCGGCTTTCGCCGCCGAATTGAAAGTTGTGCGGGCCAACGATCTTCGAAACCGAAGAATCGATGACCCATTCGGTCTGCGCTTCTATTGTCTGTGTGTAGCCCGTCAGGCCCAGGCTCTGGTAGTTCTGAACGTTAATCTGTGGAAACACGTCTGATCCATTCGCGGTTTCGAGGATGCTTGGAAACCCGACGCTGGTCGGCGAAATGTTGTTATCCGGAAAACGTGTTTGGTGGTGCCTGTCAACGCTCAGCCGGTTCAACCATGTAAGCGTTGGGCTGGCCGTCCAGGTGTATTCGAGCACATCATTGTAATAATCGTTATGTTCATCGCCTTGTCCGATCGCTCCTTGGAAGTCGGTAGGAGACTGGCGTCGCAAGTATCCCTTGCTAAATCGCCCGCTGAACCGATTACTATCGTTGAGAAGGTAATCCAGCTTGAGATTGTATTGGTGAGCCGGCTGCCCCAGTAAGTAGTTTTTGGAGAAATTGTTTGCTCCGGTGACTGGATCTCCTGGCCCGGTCGGATTGGGATAGAGCGCAAGTATCTTAACTGCAATTGGATTGAATTCGGCCGCCGGAATTTTATTACCTGGGTAGGCTGTGCGGACAACGTCAGCGCCTCCAGACGCATTCGTTCCAGGCTGAGCGGAAAACGGATCGAAGATCTGCTGGAGCGTTCCGTCCGGATTGAATGTCTGTGAAAAGTCTCCCGCCTT
>JAFARV010000001.1 GCA_019245255.1 Acidobacteriaceae bacterium
CATTCGCGAACACCAAGGGTGGGCCGCCGGCTTTGGACCGGGCGGCTCAGTATTACTGGCAAGCGGGAGAACACGATCGCGCGCTGACAGTTGCGGCGAAGGATGCGACCGCCGCCTATGCCTGGGCGGATAGACTGCTTCACAAAGAAGATTTTGAGGATGCCGCAGAAGTGGTTCAGAAGGCTCTCGAGTCTCACCCGCACCATCCGCAGCTTACGCTTGCACTCGGTGTGGCGCGGTATGGTCAGCGCCGGTTTATGGATGCGATTGCCTTGTTTCTAGATGTGATTCAGAGCGATCCAGCAATTCCGCAGCCATACGATTTTATTGGCCGCATGTTGGATCAGGCAGGCGACCGGTTACCCGAAATCACGCGCTTATACGAGAAACGCGCGGCGGCGAATGCCGGCGATGAACGCGCGCAATTATTGTTCGCAAAAGCGCTGCTCGCATCAGACGCGAAGGACGGGCGCGCGGAGCCGCTATTGAAGCGTGCCACGGATTTGGACTCGAACGACTGGGAAGCTCATTACCTGCTCGGTACGGTGCTTTCGAGCAGGCATCAGTATGATGGAGCGGCGAAGGAATTGGCCAGAGCTGTTGAACTAAACCCGAAAGATCCGATGCCCCACTACCAGCTTGCACGGGTGTATGATCGGCTGGGCGAGAACGAGAAAGCGGAAGCGGAGCGGGCGATACACGCTCAACTGATCGGGACTGGCAAATAAACTGACACAACTGAACTTACTTATGACGAGACGATCTGCAGTGAAGTTAACAGCCGCGGCCGGAGTCTATGCCGCACATGCGACAGGCGCGCCTGCTTCCAAAGGCAGACTGAAGCAATCCGCTGCGCGATGGTGTTACAAAAACATGAGCCTAGACGAGCTTTGCCGTAACGGGGCGGAGATGGGGTTGAGCGGAATCGACCTCATAAAGCCCGAAGACTGGCCCACGGTGCAGAAGTATGGACTGGTGCCGTCGATGGTGTACAGTGCGGGCACGATTCCCGACGGCTGGAACCGCAAGGAAAACCATGACCGAATGGTGAAAGAGATGCAGGAAGGCGTCGAACGGGCGGCGGCTGCGAAGCTCCCCAATGTGATTACGTTCTCTGGCAACCGCCGGGGTATGTCCGATGAAGAAGGCAAGGAGAATTGCATCATTGGACTGAACCGCGTGAAGAAAATGGGCGAGGACAACAATGTCACCATCTGCATGGAGCTGTTGAACAGCAAAATCGATCATCACGACTACATGTGCGATCACACGGCTTGGGGCGTGGACGTGATTAAGGCGGTGAATTCGCCGAAGGTGAAACTGCTGTACGACATCTACCACATGCAAATCATGGAAGGCGACATCATCCGAACGATTCGAGACAACATCCAGTACATTGGACACTTCCACACCGGCGGTGTGCCGGGGCGTCACGAGTTGGACGACACGCAGGAACTGCAGTGGCGGACGGTAGCGCAGGCAATCGCCGATCTCAACTTTGAAGGATTTATGGCACACGAGTTTGTTCCGACGAAGGATCCGATGACGTCATTGCGGCAGGCGGTTCAGCTGTGCACGGTGTAAATGCGCAGCACCGGCGATAGGGACCAGAACTGTTCTCAGATACGTCAACGAGCTACAGCCGCGGCACTGCTAAACTGAGCCTCGACAAACAAGCCATGGTCAAAACTCCTCAGGACTGGATGCGACAGGCGATCGAAATGGCTGTGCAGAACGTCCGATTTCAACATGGTGGGCCCTTCGGCGCGCTGGTTGTGCGCGACGGCGAAGTGGTCGGCAGCGGTGTGAACTCGGTAATCGCAATGAACGACCCGACCGCGCACGCCGAGATAGTCGCCATTCGGGCAGCGTGCCACAATCTCGACTCGTTCCAATTGACGGGCTGCGAGCTCTATAGCAGTTGCGAGCCTTGCCCGATGTGTATGGGAGCGATCTATTGGGCGCGCCCGGAACGCGTTTACTTCGGATGTTCGAGATCCGATGCCGGCGAAGCGGGTTTTGATGACGCGTTGATCTATCGTGAGCTGGGTCTTGCTCCGGGGGCCCGGGCGATTGCCGCGATCCCGCTTCTCAGAGATGAGGCTCTTGCCGCGTTCACCGAGTGGGCCGTAAGTCCGGTGAAGATGCGCTACTAGCGGAAGGCTGGCCTATGCCGCGGTCCCAAAAACTACTTGAAGCAAACTCTCACCGTCCTTCGACGGCAGGTAAAGGCCGCGAACGGCGAGATCGTCGTCATCCAGGTCAAAATCGTGGATCGAAATCTCGCCGATCGGGTCCGGGACCCGGTACCATGCTGCGAGATCGTCTTCGTGGACGGTGTTGATCATTTCGCACTCTCTCAAACGTATAAGCGATTTTTTTGGACAATTGCTGCCACGTAGTTCTTCCGATTCAGGCGCAAAATTGTTACGGCGTGCGATTTTTATGTGAACTGTCGGCGAGCGCACACCTGGACAGGACCGCGCAGGACTAGCCGCAAGTGAGCGGGGCTTGGCTAGCCGTCAGTTCGTTCTTTTTTCGGCAACATACAGGGCCGCCGAAGCGACGCACGACGTCGCTGCAACCACGGCGAGGGACAGGAACACGCCTCGCCACCCGAATGCGACCGAGACGCGGGCGACGGTATCGCCTGCCAGAACTCCGCCGATGTATCCGACACCATCGATGAAGCCGGAGGAAACGGCAGCTCCGCGCTGGCCGCCGAAATCCATGGCGAACGCTCCCGCAAGGTAAGAATAGGGCCCGATCAGGCCGAATGCAACTACGGTGACGAAGACGGTTGGAAGCGGCCCGGCGCCAGTTTTCAGGCTGGATAGCGCGATCAGTCCGGCCGTTGCGATTCCGAGCCCGATGAACATCATCAGCGGACGCCCTCCGGTACGAAAGCGGTCACTCAACCAACCGGCAAGCAGGACCGATGCGGCGCCGACCAGCGGAAACAGTGCGCTCAGCCGAGCCGATTGTGCTGCCGACGCTCCGGTGAATTGATGAAAGTAGGTCGGGGTCCAGGCATTGAAAGACTCGCGGATCAGTGTGCAGCAAACGGACAGAAAGCAGACGATCCAAAACAGGCGGTTACGGAGCAATGGCCCCAAGAGTTGACGCGCGCCCTGCGGATCCGATGCCTGCTCGTCAGAATAGACGTTCAGTGGATTCACTTCCGGTGGGTCTGCGCCGATGTCGGTGCGGGATTCGCGCAAAAAGAGAAAATTCAGAAGCGCAACGAAGCCGAGGGCGCCGCCGGCCGCGTAGAAGAGCATCCGCCAGCTCCAGCCGATGCCAATGAGGTATCCCATGCCGGCGCGAGCGCTGGCATCGCCGACCAGGAAGCTGAGGCTTAGGATCGCCATGACAGCGCCGTACGAGGTGTAAGAGAACCATTTGGACGCTACTTTGACCACGCCGGTCCATGCGCAGGACTGGCAAAATCGGTTCACGATCCAAGTCAGCGTGAAAAAGGGAACAGTTCCTCCGAGCGTGAATGCAAACGTGAAGAGCGCGGTGGCGGTCATCGAAAACAAAAGAGTCCGCCGTCCCCCGAAGACATCCGGCGCACCTCCGATTACAAACTTTCCGATTGCGTAGACCAGCAGCCCGAGTGATGCAATGCCGCCGATACGGACTGTGGCAGTACTCGTGGTCAGGCCTTTCGAGTGCAGTTCGGCGATCAGCATCGGTGTCGCAACAGACAGGTCCGAGCGGCAGGCATAGAACGCGACATATCCGAAAAACAGCAGCGCGACCGTGAGCGCCTGCCAGGCGGCCAGGCGCGTTGGAAGCATAAACGGCACGGATGCGCGCCGCCACACAGCAAAGGAACTCGCTAAGCGTTTGGGCGGTGCACTTGACCCCGTCACCCTTTCCCGCGTCTTTCTCAATGGCGTTGGCGGAGTCATGGCTAAATGGTCGATGAATGAAACTGCTGATCTTTTCGGATATACACTCCGATCTCGCTGCCCTGGAAAGTGTCGTAAAGCAGGATGCCGATCTGTATTTTGCCGCTGGCGACCTGGTGAATTGGGCGCGCGGACTCGAACGCGTCGGCCCGATACTCGCACGCAGGGCGGATCGAATGTACGTCATGCCTGGGAATCATGAATCGGAAGCGGACATCAGGCGCCTCTGTCAGGAGTTCGGGTTGCAACCCTTCCATGGGAACACGATCCGGATTGGGCGGTTCCATGTGGCAGGGCTCGGATATTCGGGCCCGACTCCGTTCGACACGCCGGGTGAGTATAGCGAGGAGGAAATCGCGCGGCGACTGGAGCCGTTTGCCGGACTGAAGCCCCTGGTTCTGATTTGCCATTGCCCTCCCAAGGACACGCCGCTTGATCGCGTGAAGCCGGGGCTGCATGCGGGCAGTTCGTCTGTGCGCGCATTCATTGAGGCGCAGCAGCCTGAGTACTTTTTCTGCGGCCACATTCATGAAGCCGCCGGTGTTGATTTCGAAATGGGAAATACACGTTGCCGCAATGTGGGGAAGAAGGGTTACGCGATCGATTTAGACTAGCCGTGCTTCAAACGTTCGAGACGCGCCGCGGCAGCGTGCAGCGTTTCCGGCCGTTTCGCGAAGCAAAAACGGATGAGGTGCGACCCGAGCTCACGCTCCGAGAAAAAGCTCGAGCCCGGTACGGCCGCGACTCCGAGGTTCTCGATAAGATGGGTCGCCAAAGCCAGGTCGTCATTGAACCCAAGCGGACGAATATCGCACATCACGTAGTAAGCGCCGTTGGGCACAAACGGCTTGAGGCCCGCGGAGCGCACGATGTCAATCGTGAGATCGCGTTTTTCCTGATACTGCGCGGCGAGCTCGTGAAAGTAAGCATCCGGCATGTGAAGCGCCGTGATGCCCGCCTGCTGTAGTGGCGCTGCAGCGCCGACCGTGAGGAAATCGTGCACCTTTCGAATTGAGGACGTCAAATCCGGCGGCGCAACCACCCAGCCCACGCGCCAACCGGTGACGGAGAATGTTTTGCTGAGGCTGTTTACGAGCACACAACGGTCGCGCAGCCCGGGAATCGTGGCCGGCGGTACATGCGCGCTGCCATCGAAAATGATGTGCTCGTAGATTTCGTCGGTGATAAGCAACGCGTCGTATTCTTCGCATAGCTCGCCGATAAACGTGAGTTCGTCTCGGGAAAACACTTTGCCGGTCGGATTGTTGGGAGTGTTGACGATGATGGCTCGGGTGCGCTCAGTGAAGGCCCGTCGCAGTTCGCTGCGATCGAACGTCCATTCGGGCTCGTATAGAGTGACGTAGCGGCATGTGGCCCCGCTTAACTGGGAGTCGGGCCAGTAGTTCTCGTAAAAGGGTTCGAAGACAATCACCTCGTCGCCTGGGTTGAGAAGCGCGAGCATGCTTGCGACCATGCCTTCCGTAGAGCCGCAGCAAACGGTTATTTCGCGTTCGGGGTCTAAAGCCAGCCCGTAGAACCGCCGATAGTACTCACAGATGGCATCGCGGAAGGACTTGGCACCCCATGTTATCGAGTACTGATTAATGTCCTCCGCGATGGCCCTTTGAGCCGCAGCTTTGATGGGCTCAGGCGCAGGAAAGTCCGGAAAACCTTGTGCGAGATTCACTGCCCCGTGCTGAAGAGCAAGCCGGGTCATCTCGCGGATGACAGATTCTTTGAATTCGGAAACGCGGGCGCTTTGGAACCGCCGCTCCGAGATTGCTCGCATGACTGATTTTAAATTGGGCAGGGTTCGAGGTGTGCCGTCACCGGCCAGAACGCCTCAGACATATACTGTTTGAGATTCGGATGGACAAACGAGATTTCCTGAAGGCTTCCGGTGCCTTGCTTGCCGGCGGTATGCTATCGCATCTTTCTGCCGATGCGCCCGCGCACAAAAGGACTAACTGGTCGGGGAACTACGAATACCACGCGAAGCAGGTTTACACGCCGGATTCGGTGGACGAAGTGCGACGAATCGTGAAGAGCTGCAGCAAGCTGAAGGCACTCGGAACGCGCCACTCCTTCAACGGAATCGCTGACGATGAAGCAAACCAGATCTCGCTCGAGAAGTTGAAGTCCATAAGCCTGGACGCCGACGCCAGGACCGTTACGGTCGAAGCGGGAGTGCGGTATGGCGATCTTGCTCCTTATCTCGATGCTCGCGGCTGGGCGGTGCATAATCTAGCCTCGCTGCCGCATATCTCCGTAGCCGGGGCCCGCTCGACGGCGACTCACGGTTCAGGTAACAAGAACGGCAATCTTGCGACGGCCGTGAATGCGCTGGAGTTGGTCACTGCGGATGGCGAGGTGGTGAGACTATCGCGTGAACGCGACGGAGAACGTTTCCACGGAGCGGTGGTCGATTTGGGAGGACTTGGAGTGGTTACGAAGGTCACCCTGAACACGCAGCCGAGCTTTCAGGTGAGCCAGACCGTGTACGAAAATCTTTCATTTGCTCAGCTCGAGCATCATCTCGACGACATTTTCGGCGCCGGGTACAGCGTGAGTCTGTTTACCGATTGGCAGAATCACCGCGCAACGCAGGTGTGGATTAAGGATCGTACGGGAGCAGGCAAAAGGGTTCAACATGGCGGTGATTTTTTCGGCGCGACACGCGCCACAAAGAAACTCCACCCTATTGCCGGCGTTTCGCCTGAGAATTGCACGGAGCAACTGGGCGTTCCGGGGCCGTGGTATGAACGGTTGCCGCACTTCCGCATGAATTTCACGCCC
>JAFARV010000121.1 GCA_019245255.1 Acidobacteriaceae bacterium
TACAGGTGATGGAGGGGACGCGAGGACTGCGGCGAACGGATCTCGGCTTCTACATCCAAGACGACTACAAACTGAGCAGCAACCTGACCATCAATGTCGGATTACGGTATGAGAATTATCTCGGCTATCCCTGGACAGAAGTAGATAACCGGATGTATTCGTTTCTTCCTTCCGGCAATGTTGTGCAGGCCGGCAGTTCCGGCGTACCACGCAGCGGGGTATCGGGACGCGACCTGAATTTGATGCCGCGCGTCGGTCTCGCTTACCGCATATCTACCCAGACGGTTGTGCGCGCCGCTTACGGCATCTTCTACTCCGCCCCACAGATCGGATTCGGCTACAACATTGCGGCGAATCCACCCGAGCTGATCAGCACCGCGTTCACAAATAGCCAGTTCGATTTTACCGATGCGATTCCGGCATCGGCCGGATTCTCACGACCCGCACAAGGCAGCGTCCTGGGATCGACGTTGTATGCAGTCAACCCGAATGAGCACATGCCGTACACGCAACAGTGGAACTTCGGGTTACAGCACCAGTTGACGCCGCACACGCTGATTACTGCCAGCTACGTCGGCACAGCGGCCACGCACCTTCAGGGAATCATCGATGTCAATCAGCCGGTTGCCGGCTTGACCCCAATCGCGAAGCGCCGCCCGTATCCGGAATACCAGGACATCTATGAGGTTGCGAATGTGGACACCTCGCGCTATCACGCGCTGCAGGTAGGTGCCGAGCAGCGGCTTTCGCATGGCCTGAGCTTGAACATGTCTTACACGTGGAGCCATGCGCTGGATTACGCCTCGTTCGATTCGACGTCGGGTGGCACGCCGGTGATGGACACCTACAACCGGCGGCTGGATTATGGCAATTCCGACTATGATATTCGGCACCGGTTTGTCGCCAGTACAACTTACTTACTGCCCTTCAAGGCGACAGGGCCACTGCGCTACGCCATCGAAGGCTGGCAGATAAACGCGATTCTAAACCTTTACACTGGACTGCCGTTTACTGTGCAGTCGGCGACGAATACGTTGAATAATGGATCGTCCTCACGGGCGGAGCTCATCGGCCCTGGAGACGGCTCGTTGCCGTCGGAACAGCGTACATTGCAGCACTGGTTCAACACGGCAGCCTTCTCCGCACCGCCGGCGCTGCAGTTCGGAGATGCAGGCAGGAATACGCTGCGAGGGCCGGGCACTAAGGAACTCGATTTGTCGGCTTTCAAGAACTTTTATTTCTCAAGTGAAAAGACGACCAATCTGCAACTGCGCGCGGAGGCGTTCAACGTGACGAACACGCCTCAGTTCAACAATCCGATATCGACCGTTGGCGCGCCCGGAGTGGGAGCGATCACGTCAGCCGGATCTCCATACACACTACAGCGCTTGTCACGAGAGGTGCAGCTGGCGGTGAAGTTGTATTTTTGAAATCCGGGTGGCGGGCTTGCTCACTAGCTCTCCACACGTGTCGCCGTCCGCTCCTTCATCGCTAAACGGTACGCGCGCCGCTGAGCCGCCTCGTCGTAGCGCCGCTTCTCTTCGTCCGTCTCAGGCCTGACTGGGGAGAGCACAACCCGGTTGCCTGCCGTATCGATAGCAACGAAGGTCAGATATGCGGATGAAGTGTGGCGAACAACACCCGTCTGGAGGTTCTCCACCCAAACCTTCACGCCAACTTCCATTGAAGTCCGGAACACGCGGTTGACCTGGGCTTTCAAGCGTACCAATTCACCCAACCGGACCGGATGCAGAAAGGTCATCTGATCTACGGCCGCCGTCACCACCGGGCAGCGGGCATGGCGGATGGCGGCAATAGCGCCGCAGAGGTCGACCAAATGCATCATGTGGCCTCCCAACATATTGCCCAAAGTATTGGTATCGTTCGGCAGGCACAACTCGGCGTATTCGGAACTGGTCTCTTTTACCGTTCGCGCCGTGAGTGCTGTGTCCGTTTCTCCGGCTGCCGCGTGATGTCGGTTCTCTTGCATGATTGAGTCGGGCTGCAAACTTCAGATTGCAACCTCCACTCCCATCATCCTCAACCTCAATGTCCGGAGATTTCATCCATGGCGGCGCGGACACGCGTGCCTGCAAGCGCCGGGAATCGTCTCGGCGCTTGCTCTCGGACTATCGACATGACTGGGATAGCAGATACTATGCTGCGTCTAAAGCATGTGCAGTTAGAGTGACAGCCTGATTTTATCCCGCTTAAAGGATCGGGATCACGCTCGTTACCGTACCGATTCCTGAAAGTGCTTTGTCGAGTGTTGAGTTGAAGTCCGCGTTTACTCCGGCTGCCCAATGATACGAATATCCAGCGGCAAAGTTGTTCCACAAGCTTTGGAGATCCGCATTCCTGCTTGTAGTGTTCCAATTGTCGTCACGACTCCCGGATTCCACTGTTCCGTTCATGTGTCCCGAGTGCGAGAAGGCGAATGCTGTGTTAGTCAAATTGTCCTTCACCACAAACACAAGTTCGTCGTTGTAACTGAAGAATCCGGAGTCATGGAAATCTCCTTCGAATACGTATGTGCCGTCCGGCCATAGCGTCAAGCGAGCCCATCCGCCAACCGGTACGCCGCCGCTGAATGTAATGGCGCCAGTATCGAGCGGTCCGATAACTTGGGGACCCTGAGGGAATTGGCCGATTGGCAACCAGCCGTGCCATCCGTCTGTGAAGTCCGGTTCCCAGGCTGCCGTATAAACCCGCTGATCGAAGCCCACAACAAAAACGTCGAGTTTATCGGTGCTGCGCGAAACTGCCGAGACCGGAGCGCCGGGCGCTGCCTGTCCGCCGTTTATCTGCCACCATCCGTGCCAGCTTGTAAAATCGGGTTCCCATGCAGCAGTTTGAATCTTCCCGGAAGTGTCCGTGACAAAGATATCGAGTTTATCCGTGCTGCGCGAAACGGCGTTTACGAACGAGCCGGGCGGTACTTGAATATCGCCGATCGGCCACCAACCATGCCATCCGTCTGTGAAGTCCGGTTCCCACGCTGCCGTATAAACCAGGTTGCCGAACCCCACGACAAAAATGTCGAGTTTATCCGTGCTGCGCGAAACTGCCGTGACGGCAGCACCGGGTGCTGCTTGTCCGCCATTTATCGTCCACCAGCCATGCCAGGTTGTAAAATCAGGTTCCCAGCCAGCAGTTTGGATATTCCCCGAGCTGTCGGTGACAAAGATATCGAGCTTATCGGTACTGCGCGAAACCGCATTGACTGGCGCGCCAGGGGGTGCCTTGATGCCGGGGATGGGCCACCAACCATGCCAACCGTCTGTAAAGTCTGGCTCCCAAGCCGCTGTCCAGACTTGGCCATCGTTTCCAATGACAAAAATATCGAGTTTATCGGCACTGCGGGAAACGGCGCTGACCCGAGCTCCTGCCGGCGCTTGTAGATTCCCGATCGGCCACCAGCCATGCCATCCGTCCTTGAAGTCCGGTTCCCAAGCGGCCGTATAGATACGGTTATCTAGCCCCACGACAAAAATGTCGAGTTTATCGGTGCTGCGCGATACTGCCGTGATCGGAGCACCGGGGGCTGCCTGTCCGCCGTTTATGGTCCACCAGCCGTGCCACCAATCTGTGAAATCCGGCTCCCACGCCGCAGTCCGGATTACGCCCGGTACGTCCGTTGTAAATATGTCCAATTTGTCTTGGCCACGAGATACCGCGCCGATTTGGCTCAGCTTCGGTAGCAGAGGGCTGACTAACTGTGCGTCTGCCGCGGTCGCGGCAACGAGTGATGCCAGAAACAGCGGAAGCCACTTTTGCGGACGCCAAGCCCGCCAGCGCGCCGTCTGTTCAGTATTGATCGAATTCATTGATAGTCTCCTTTGAATTGGAGCGGAAGTGCATAAGCGCTTCCGCCCGCTTGTCCAGGAGGCAGCTGGAAGTCCAGTTTTCCCGGCAGAACACACTAAAGAGAAGGACCAAC
>JAFARV010000127.1 GCA_019245255.1 Acidobacteriaceae bacterium
GTACCACGCAATTATCACGTCGTCTTCGTCGAATTTCGCGTTCGGTCCGAAGTCCACCGCTCCGATTTTCTGTCCGCTCCCGGCATGACCTCCGATCGTTATAAGCAGGTGTTGCCCGCTACGTGCCTCGGCGCTACCGGCGCGTGATTTCAATCCTGTATAGTTCGCAATAGATCCGCCAAGAAAGATGTCGTACCAGGCCGCAACATGCAATGCGGGCACTCTGATGTCCGGATGGTGCTCCTCGATCGACCACCGCTTCCAGTAATCGTCGTAGTTGGGATGCGCCAGCCAATCCAGAAAGTAGGGCGCCAGCTCCCGTAACGATTGCTGCCATTCACCCGGCAAATTGAAGAGCGGGTAGTGCTCTAACGGCAACACCTGAATTCCGTTCAGCGCGTTAGTGTGCTTTTGAGTGAAGCGATTTGCCGTGTCCTGCGCCAAGCCGGAAGTCCACGACTCGTTGAACCATTGCTCGAAGGCGCCGCCCTGATACGTCCAACCGTCGTGGTAATTGCTGGCCGTCACCACCGGGCAGATACCGGCAAGATGGGGTGGGTGCGCGATCGCAGCCAGCATCTGCGTGGCGCCGACATACGAACCTCCAAACATACCCACCTTGCCGTTCGACTCGGGAAGGCCCGCCGCCCACTCGACCGTATCGTAGCCGTCGTCGGACTCGTGCAGGAATGGATACCAATCGCCTTCCGATGTGTAGCGTCCGCGCACATCCTCCACTACGACGACATACCCGGATGCCGCGGCGCGATAGCCGAAGTCGACCGTTCCGGACTTGTTGTACGGCGTGCGCTCGAGCAGCACTGGATATTTGCCCTGCTGGTTCGGCTTGTAGATGTCCGCACGTAACGTCACCCCATCCCGCATCGTCACGGCCACATTGCGTTCAACAACAACGTCGAGCGCTCGGGCACGCAAGACCACAAGAGGTAGGAGAGTCACAGCAACTGATAGTCGGAGAAGCATCTGGTACGGCCACAATATCATTTGAAAAACTCTGGCTGAAGCTCGGAGTCAATTGGCACAGCTTCCCGAAGCGGTCTGACCGGCGTCCCGCTAGACGGTGGACAACACGGTAAACTCGGCATCAGGTCTAGTCCCAATTGATTACCTTTCGGCATACTTCAGTTCTCGCAATAGTCCTGGCATTTGGCGGAGTTTCGATTCCGGCGGCGGGACAAACGATTCAGTCGCCTACACCCGCTCCCTTACCGCCACCCATCGCCGAACCTCGCGACCAGGCGTATCCGGGCACGATCGATCTGCTGGTCGACGCTAGTGACGTCCAGCGTCGGATTATCCGCGTGCATGAGACAGTACCGGTTCAAACGGGCCGGCTGACTCTGCTGTACCCTGAGTGGCTGCCCGGAACGCACGCTCCTGAAGGACCGATCTCTTCGGTTGGTGGACTGGTAGTCACTGCCAACGGAAAGCGCGTCAATTGGGTTCGTGATCGCGTGAATATCTTTGCGTTTCACATCGATGTGCCGTCAGGAACCAGCAGCGTGGATGTCGAGTTTGAGTATCTGGCTCCGCTTCAAGCCGCCGACGGGCGGATCTCGATGTCATCGAAGATACTCGATCTCGAATGGAATACGGTTGTTCTATACCCGGCGGGCTACTTTTCCCGCTGCATCCAGGTCACACCAAGCTTGCGACTGCCCTCTGGATGGCAATTTGCGTCCGCTCTAGACGTGGGCTCACATGATGGTGACCTGGTTCACTTCAAATCGACAACTCTGAACACATTAGTTGACTCGCCTCTGTACGCCGGGATCAATTACAAACGTTTCGATCTTTCGACCGGGCCCGATAACCAGGTCTTTCTGGATGTTTTCGCCGATGCACCCGCGAATCTCGCCGTTACTCCCGAGCAGCTACGGCTGCACAAGAACCTCGTCGAGCAGGCACAGAAGTTATTCGGTTCGCATCACTACGGCCACTACGATTTTCTGTTTTCGTTGAGTAATACCGTCGGCATAATTGGACTCGAACACCACCAATCCAGTGAAGACGGTTTGCGTACGAATTACTTTACGGAGTGGGATCGCGGCATTCCGAACCGGGACCTCTTAGGCCACGAGTACACGCACTCATGGAATGGTAAGTTCCGCCGTCCCGCGGACCTGTGGACTCCTGAGTTCAATGTCCCCATGCAGGACGATCTGCTTTGGGTATATGAGGGAATGACACAGTACTTCGGGTATGTGCTGACCGCGCGCTCCGGACTACGCTCGCCGGAAGAGACTCGGGATTTGATCGCAAGAATAGCTGCGAACTTCGATGTGAGTCCCGGGAGGACATGGAGACCGCTGGTCGATACCACCAATCAGCCGATTGTTTCCGAGCGCAGGCCAGTGCCATGGGTGAGTTGGCTGCGGCCAGAGGATTACTACAACGAAGGATTGCTGATTTGGCTGGACGCTGACACGAAGATACGCGAACTAAGCGGGAATAAGAAGTCGCTCGATGACTTCGCGCGTTTATTTTTCGGGATAGATAACGGCAGCTACGTTACTCAGACGTATACGTTAGAAGATGTGGTTAGCGGCTTGAACAAGGTTCAACCGTATGACTGGGAGAATTTCCTGAAGACACGGGTGTACGAGCTCGCGCCCCATACTCCGGAAGATGGTATCGCCCGCGGAGGATACCGGCTTGAGTACAGCGATACGCCTCCGGCATGGCTGAAGATTGAAGAAGGGTCGCACGATGACGAAGACAACGCTGGTATTAGCTTCGCAACAGGTATCGGCGTTTCACTTAAGACGGATGGCATGGTGGAGAGCGTCTGGTGGGATAGTCCGGCGTTCAAAGCCGGCCTGACGTCCGGGATGCAGATTACCGCCGTGAACGGAACAGCTTTTAAGTTGGATGTTTTTCGTACCGCCATAGCCGACGCGGAGAAGAGTACGAAGCCGATCAAACTACTGCTGAAGCGTGGCGACGAGTTTCAAACGATTGACGTGGATTACCACGGTGGCCTGCGGTACCCAAAGCTTGCACGGATAGAAGGCACCCCTGATCGGATCAGTTCGATTCTGACTGCCAGGTAACTTCGCGAAACACACTTTAGATGATCACCACCGTCCAGCAACACCTGCTCGATATGCAACAGCGCATTCCGGGCGCACGAGGTACATTTTCGTGGCTGCTCTCAGGGATCACGCTCGCAACTAAAATGACGGAGGCCAAGATCCGTCGCGCGGGCCTCTCGGACCTGATAGGCGCGGCGGGCGCGACAAATGTACAGGGTGAAGTACAGCAGAAGCTGGACGTATATGCCAATCAAGCTCTTCTGCACTGTCTCGGTGTTCGCGACAGCGTGGCCATGCTGGTATCCGAGGAGAACGAGGAGCCGGTCACGTTTGATCGTTCGCCCGATGCCGGCGAATACGTAATTGTCTTCGATCCTCTCGATGGTTCATCGAATATCGACGTCAACGTGAACGTCGGCACAATATTTTCGATTTATCGCCGTGCGGGAGCACGGGACACGAGCCATCCCGCACACGTTCTGCAGCGCGGCTGTTGCCAGGTGGCTGCCGGGTACGTAGTCTACGGACCTTCAACCATTCTTGTCTACACCACCGGCCAGGGAGTGTTCGGGTTCACGCTCGATCCGGCAATCGGTGCTTATGTACTCAGCCATGACAACATCCGTATGCCGGAGCGGGGCTCTATCTACTCTGTAAACGAGGCGAACTCGGACGATTTCCCGCGGCGCTATCAAACTTACCTCGCCCGGCTGCGATCCGGCGACTTGGGCCGAAAGTACACTTCACGCTATGTGGGATCGTTAGTCGCGGACTTTCACCGGACCGTTCTCAAGGGCGGAGTCTTTCTATATCCACCGACCAAAGGCTATCCTCAAGGTAAGTTGCGGCTTCTGTACGAGGCCAACCCGCTTGCATTTATTGCAGAGCAAGCACAGGGGCTCGCTGTCGATGGAACTAAACGAATCCTCGACATCGAGCCGCACGACATTCATCAGCGCACTCCGTTTATTATCGGCAGCAGAGAAGAGGTTGAGGTTTTTATGAACTCGCCTTAGCAGCCGCGGTTCAAACGTCATACACGACGCGTACCACTTCCGTCCAATCACGCGTCAAGGTTCTGTAACCTGTAGGAGAGTAGACATGTGGAGCGATCGCAAGCAGCCAGAAGATACGCCCAGGCCGAACCCAGCACCGAGCAGACCGGATGTGGGCGCCTCTAACTCCGAAGTGCCGGCCGCAGCCGCCGGACGCACCATGGTGGCCGACTCGCGTGGCGTGGCGGTTATCGGTAAAGGAATGGTCATCAAGGGCCAGATCAAGAGCGCAGAGCATATGCACATTTCCGGTGAGATCGATGGATCGCTGAATCTTGCAGGATTCGATCTGACTGTCACGTCAGATGCAAGAGTCCATGCCGATGTCGCCGCGCGAGAGGTGGACGTGGGTGGCGCAATCGAAGGGAACGTGGACGCAACGAGAAAGATCACGGTCCGCAAAGGCGGCCGGCTGATCGGCGACCTGCGGACGCCCGGCATCGTCATCGAAGACGGTGCTTACTTTAAAGGAAACATCGAGATCGTGAATCGCGATTCGCGCGATACAACAGGTGGTGCAGCGACTCCCGCACGCACCGCGACGGCGGCCGGTTAGCCGCGGGAACCCAGCCGCGCAGCATTGGCAAGCCACGGTCGGAATTTCGCCCTGGAAAGTAATTAGCGTTCATTCAGACCGCCATCCACTGCCAAAACCTGACCGGTTACGAAATCGGGACCGGTCAGGAAAAAGTGCACTGCGTCGGCAATCTCTTCGGGACTTCCGGCGCGCTGCATGGGCGTGGCGTCGATCATTTTTTGCACGCGTGCATCAACGTCATTGAAGGGAATCACGCCGGGCGCAACCGAATTCACAGTGATTCCAGGAGCCAGCGCTTTTGCGAGGGCCCTGGTAAGCATGATGACTCCCGCCTTGGACGCACAGTAGTGAACATGTTCGGCCCAGGGACGTATCCCACCGAGCGAACTGACATTCACAATCCGGCCATGGCCGCGTTCTCGCATTTGCCGCGCAGCTTCCTGACAGCAGAAGAAGACTGCTTTTAGGTTCACGTTGTGAATAGAATCCCAATCGGCTTCGCTGATGTCGAGCGCGTCGATTCGAGTGAACCGTGCTGCGTTATTTACAAGGCAATCGAGTAACCCGAACCGCTCGCGCACATCGGCGAACAGGCGCCGGATCTCGTCTACGTGGGTGAGATCGGCCTGAAACAAAGGAGCGCCGCCACACTCCCGTGCGGCCTCTTCTGCTTCCGTGCGCGAAGTGTCGTAGTGGATTGCAACATCGAAGCCACGTTTGTGAAGCTCAATTGCGATCACTCGCCCGATTCGTTTAGCGGCGCCTGTAATCAGTACGCGACGGGGCTCGCTCACAACGCCTCGGCGTGCTGCTCCGAAAAGAACTCCGCAATCGCAGTAGCCGTATAGCCGGTGTCGTGTGCGGTGTGCGCGGAAGAAACGAATGCCGCTTCGAACTGTGAAGGCGGCAGGTATACACCACGATCCAGCAGAAAGTGGAAGAACCTGCTGAACTGTTCACGATCGGACCGTCGCGCATCGTCGTAGTTCCGCACAGGCCCTTGCTGGAAGAAGATCGTGAACATCGACCCAACCCAGTTGACAGCGATTCCCTCCGGAACGTTCGCAGCGATCTGCGCTGTCGATTGCTCCAATTGAGCGTACAGGCCGGGCTCGGCTTCGATCTGCTTTAGCATCGCGATTCCGGCCGTCACGGCCAGGGGATTCCCGGAAAGAGTTCCCGCCTGGTAGATAGGGCCGGCCGGAGCAACCTGGCTCATAATATCGGCGCGGCCGCCGTATGCAGCGATGGGCAAGCCGCCGCCAATGATTTTCCCGAGCGTCGTCAGGTCGGGCGTTACGCCATATAGTTGCTGTGCGCCACCACGGCTTAAACGGAAGCCCGTCATCACCTCGTCAAAGACGAGCAGCGCGCCATATTTCGTCGTAAGATCTCGAAGCCCTTCAAGATAGCCAGGAGACGGCGCAATGCAGCCCATGTTGCCGGCCACCGGCTCTACGATGAATGCTGCGATGCGATCGCCGTATTCGCGAAAAGCATCCTCCGCGCGATCCAGATCGTTGAAGGGAATCGTGATCGTTGTCCCTGCGAAGCACTGCGGGACTCCGGCGGTGTCAGGCAAAGCGAGTGTTGCAATACCCGAGCCCGCTTTCACCAATAGCGAATCGACATGGCCGTGATAGCATCCCTCACACTTCACGACCAGCTCTCGACCAGTGAAGCCGCGCGCCACCCGAATCGCGCTCATGCAGGCCTCAGTGCCCGAGTTCACCAGCCGAACCATCGCGATGGATGGAACGGCGTCAGTGATGAGTTCGGCCAATTCAATCTCGCGCGCGGTGGGCGCGCCGAAACTGGTCCCCAACTCCAGCACCGATTGCAGCGCCTCGATAGCAGCCCGAGGCCGATGCCCAAATAACAGCGGACCCCACGAACACACGTAATCGATGTATTCGTTGCCGTCAACGTCGACAATGTGCGAACCTTCACCACGGGCAATAAAGCGCGGGGTCCCGCCAACTCCGCGAAACGCGCGTACGGGCGAATTCACGCCTCCGGGAATCAGGGATTGTGCGCGAGCGAACAGCGCCTCCGACTGCGCGGTATTCATACCCGGGTTTCGCCCAGGATCAGCTTGCGGAAAAGAAAGCTCATGAGGATTTCATGCAGGGTCGTGTTGACGTTGCGGAGCAACCGGCTCTTCAGTTCGAGGTAGGGCTGAGTGCCCGCGAACAGGTCCTGCATGATCTCGCAGAACTTCGGGCTGCGCTTCATGAAGTTGATCATTCGAGTCGGAACGGCGCCGAAAAAAATTGCCCCGCAGAACAAACGCTTAGCGAGACCCGATCCGTAGGTCAGATCCAGACCGAAGTCGCGCGCTATCATCAGCCGGTAGCTTTCAGCCTTCTTTTCAGGTTCTTGTTCGTTCAGCAAAATCTGACTGGCGAGATCGCCCGAACGAATCGCGTAGTAGAGACCCTCGCCTGTGATTGGGTCCACAAGTCCGCCTGCATCGCCAACCGCCACCCAGCCATGACCCGCGACGCGGTTGTTGCGCCAACCCCGAAATTCGAGCGCCGGAAGCATGTGCCCGTAAAACTTAGCATCCTTGCGCGAGAGTCCCTTTTCGTCCATGTAGCGTTCCAGGCGCGCGCGCAGGCACTGCGCCGGCTCGCCTTTGCCGCAGATGCCGACCGACAGATGACAAGCGCGCGGAAACACCCAAATGTATCCTTCGAGATTCGGCAGGAATTGGATATCTATGTGAGCCTGATCCGTCGGCACCCAGTAGCCCAACGCGTACATCGTGTCTTGCGCCGTGT
>JAFARV010000234.1 GCA_019245255.1 Acidobacteriaceae bacterium
GCGCCTCCGACAGGCAGGCACTGGCCAATGCACTGTCGCTTGCGAAGAGCCACAAGGCACAAATCGTCCTGCTCCATGTTGAAGAAGGCATCACCAGTCAACTGTTCGGATCGCAAGCATCGACGGCCGAAATTCAGGAAGGCGAGGATTACCTGGAGCACGTCGCTTCTTCGTTACGGGAGCAGGGCGTCGCTGTAGAAATTGTGGTCCGTCATGGAAACAAACCGGCCAGCGATATAGCCCGGGTGGTGCGCACATCCGGTGTTGATCTAGTGGTGATGGCTTCGCACGGTCATCGAGGCATTAAGGACTTAATCTTCGGAACCACCATCAACTCGGTCCGGCATGACGTGAAGGTACCACTGTTGATCGTGAGCGGATCATAGGTGTTATGACGGACTTAGCCAAGGGCAGGATTCTGGTTACCGGCGGAGCTGGCTTCATCGGCAGTGCGCTGGTCTGGGAACTGAATCGCCGCGGACTCAAAAACATTCTTATATGCGACATTCTCGGGTCTGACGAAAAGTGGAAAAATCTTGTGCCGCTGCAGTTTGCGGATTATGTCGAGGCCGACGCGCTGCGACATCAGATCGAATCCGGAAGCAAGTCACTGAACGACATCACGACGATTTTTCATTTGGGTGCGTGCACTTCGACCACTGAAACCGATGCCTCGTACCTGATTCGCAATAACTTCGAATATACGAAGATGCTGGCGCATTTTGCGCTCGACCGGCACCGGCGTTTTGTCTACGCATCATCTGCGGCAACTTATGGCGCGATCGCTGCGGCCCTGCCGGAGACAGCAACGCTCGAGAGCCTGCGGCCGCTCAATATGTACGGCTACTCCAAACATCTGTTCGATTCTTATGCGGAGCGCGCTGGTATTCTGCCCCGCATCACAGGACTCAAATACTTCAACGTTTACGGCCCGAACGAGTACCACAAGGGCGATATGCGGAGCGTGGTAATCAAGGCCTTTTATCAGGTCCAGGAGACGGGATGCATCAAGTTGTTTAAGAGCTACCGTCCCGAATTCCGGAACGGTGAGCAGCGCCGCGATTTCCTGTATGTGAAGGACGCGGTCGGCGCGACACTGTTCCTCGCCGAGCACGTCGACGGCGGCGGGTTATACAACGTTGGCTCCGGAGAGCCGCACACGTGGAAGGATCTTGCGAGGGCCATCTTTAGCGGACTTGCACGCGAACCACACATCGAGTACATAGATATGCCGGAAAGCCTGCGTCCTAAATACCAGTACTTTACTTGCGCGCACATCGATAAACTGCGCAGCGCCGGCTTTAAGCATCAGTTCCATTCACTCGATGCAGGTGTTTGCGAGTATGTCACCCATTACCTGATCCACGGACGACATCTCGGCGAAGAAGAATACCGGAAATAATGCCGAGCCCGCTACCCCGCCGCGAGTCCGCGTAAATTCCATGCGCAAATTGTACTCGCTTCGAGCTTGTTGCCCAGCGGACCAGGCCAGTGTGTTTCGAGGCTGATTGCGCCGCGGTAGCCGTCGGCCATCAAGGCACGGATCTGCTCACGCCAAAGCACGTGCCGCGTCCCCAGAGGTCCCCAAACAGGCCGTCCATCGTGGCCCAAATGGCAGTCCTTCGCGTGTACGTGCGCAATCCGGTCCTTCGGCAGTAGTGAATAGCCGGCCGGAAACGGGATCTCGCCCGCAATGAACGCGTTCGCAGGATCCCAGACCAGTTTGAGGCGTGGGTGCCGGATGCAATCGAGAATCGGTACCGCCTCAGCGGCGGTCGCGATATTACACGCGTGCTCGTTCTCGAGGCCGATGATCTTGTCTTCTTTCTCCGCCGTTCCGACAAGAGCAGAAAGCGCCTGAATGACGGCTTCACGGCACCTCTCGGGCGTGACCGTTCTCCAATAGGAGAAAACGCGTATAATCGGGGCGCCGAAGAATCCGGCGATAGCGAAGGCGCGTTCCGCAAGTTGCTCCTGATCAGCAAACGTGTACGACGATGCGAATACATCGTGCTGATATCGCGAGTCAAGCTCGCCGCTATTCGGAAGGACGCACTTCAGTAGCGGCGACGCGATGCAGACCACCTGAAACCCGGCAGCATCGAGCAGGTTCTTGGCGTGGGCCATTTCATGCGGGTTCAGATCGACGACGTTTTTGCCATCGATCACCCGCAGCTCAGCGTTCGTTATCCCGATCCTCTTCATAGCGCGGAGTGCTTCGTCGAGCGACGGCGAAAACTCGTCCGTAATGGCGGCAATGGGGATGCGCGGTTCAAACGTTTCCATCTCTATACTGAAAATATCGTTGACAGCAATCGGCGACAAAGCCCCGTTCCGAGCGCTTGAATTCTCCCATCAACCTGCAGGTCCGGGTGTTGTATTCAATTGTGCACGCAGCTGCGAGTACCGGCACGCCACGCGAGATGGCGACAGCTCAGAGAAACAACGCCGGCGCGACATGGAAGCGCTTTGCCAGTTTCTCGGCTATTGCCTTTCCGATCACTCTCTTGCCACGCAACATTGCCGAGATGTTCGACTGCGAGGCGATGTCCGCTAAATCGGACTGCTTGAGGCCGTTCTCTGCCATCAGGAACGCAAGCATGCCGGCCGGCGTGGTTCTCAGGCGGCGCCGGGGCCATCTCTTCCGTTCATAGTCTTCAATCAGAGTCGCCCATAGCTGCATCAGCGCCACTTCTTCCGGAGTCGCGCCTTCACTATTCATCGCGAGCTCGCTTACGCGCCCCAAAGCGGTTGCGTGCTCTTCGTCGGTCGTGATCACCGCCGGAACTGTTTTCGCCAGCAGCTTGCCGTAGACCTTGGAATCCAGTGCGTGCGATGCCATTACTTCCAACCTCCTCTGCTGTACTCTTCGTGCGTTAGGGCGTGTTGTACGATCACCAAGGCCGCCTGATACTGGATGATCGTGATGATCCGGTACTTGTTGCCGGCAACGTTGAATACCACGAAGCCCTCCACATATCCTCGCAGCGTCGGGCCTTTGCGGAACGCGTGGCAAGGGTGGATATAAAGTGGAAGTATGTTCTTTCGACGAGACCGGCCGAAGATCCCGTCCTTCAGCGAACGTGTAGATCTGCTCAAACAGGCCGGTTTTGGAACGAGATCAGCGTCCGATGGCCGGGTGTTCATCGAGAAACACGGAGTGGGAGCGATCGTCGGCGACGAAGGCAAATCTCAGGCATTTCTCGCGAAGACGGGTGTCATTGTGGGCGGAGAGATCGCGGTGCTTGTGGCAGGAGGGTACCAGGAGTTCCTCGAACTTCCAAACGGGAGACGATTGCCAGCGACCTCAGAGCAGCTTCGTAACCTGCATGAGTTCGAAGAAGACGTGAAGGCGGCGCTCGGAATTCCTGATCTGTACAACACCTCGCTTGGCACTACCAGCCGCAAGCACGATTACGACCGGGTGTTCAAACGCGACATCGGCCAACAACCGAAGCCGTGGGAGCGCAAAGACAACCGCTTCGCCCCGCCAAACACCAAAGCCTCGGATTAGCATCATCCGACGAAGGGCGGGACAATCGCTTCCAGGCTAGAACGGATTGCGGATCGTCAGAGTCTCGATGGCTTGCCCGTCGTGCATATCTTCGGAGTAAAGGACGTCGCATGAGGCTTCCAATAGATCAGCACGTTCGTAGCAAGAAATGGCTTCTTAGCGCTCAGTCGCCTCTTCCCGATCGAACTTAATCCGGGAGGAAGTTTCCACTTCGAATTGCGGAGACGCGCAAGAGCCTCGTCCCGCCTGCGGTCACGATCGACTCGAAAGACGCGGCTGCCAGAAACTGTAATCTCTATCTGGTCTCCTTCCTTGATGCCAAGTGCCTCGACCAGAGCGGCCGGAAGACGAATCGCCAGACTATTGCCCCATTTAGAAACTTGCATGGATAGACTTTACCAGCTGTATATCCGCCGGCACCTCTCGGCTGAATCAGAGTTTCAATATTCGGCGCATTTCGCCGAACGATATAGCTGCGAATGGGTCCGCTCCCGTTAACAGAGGGACAAACGGCAACACCTTCACTGCTGCGGCATCCTGCGCGCGTCCGGCGCGATCGAGCGA
>JAFARV010000303.1 GCA_019245255.1 Acidobacteriaceae bacterium
CATGGTTTCTAAGCAGAATGGGCCGATAGGGGATACGGCACCGGCTTGCAGCGCAGGCTCGCACCTGGCCATGTATACGCAAGGACCTGCTGCGAACCAAGCCATATATGACTGCGATACCGGTATTTCATGGCTTGCCAACGCAAACCTCGCCGCAACTTCCAATTTTGGAATCGCCGGTGATGTCCCCGGTGGTGTCCATTACAGACGGCCCTATCCCACACCGCATCCGATTACGCTCAATGTGCCGCAGATCGTCGGTGGGGCAATGATATGGGATACGGCTCAGCGGTGGGTCGCCGAGCTTAATGCCGGGGATCATCGCAAGAAGTACCTGGGAAGCAGCAACTGGCAAATCCCTGATTCTCCTCGCGACCTGAAAACGTTGTATGAGCACTTGCAGCTGGGTTCCGGCGATGCTCGCCTGATGGCTCACGGAAACCTCAGTCCGTTTCATAATCTTCAACCATTCTTTTATTGGGAAACGTGCGCGCCCGATCCGAGCGTAAGCGGCGGTTCCACGAGCGAATGCGTGAAGGGTGATGCTCCTTCCGGCAAGCGCGGCAGAGAAATGAGTTTCGACTTCACGTTTGGTTATGGGCTGCTGTCGACGGACTTATCGGCATTGAACTATTTCGTGATGGTCTACTATCCGGCTGCCCGCGCGTCTCTGCCAACAGCATCGAAAGCAATGCAGAGATAATCCGCGAAGCCGAGGACGCGAATAGCGCGTGCTGTCCGCGGCCGTACGACGCGGTCCCATAAACGGACACAATAGCCGATGATTAGCCTGGAACTTCCGCCTAAGCGATTCACCGAGAAAGGGAGTACTACGTGCATCTTCAGGCTGGCATGAAGCAGGCCATACGCGCCATGTGGCGGAACCGGACCCTCACGATTACGATCGTGATCTCGCTGGCACTTGGGATAGCCGGAAATGCCGCGATCTTCACGATCGTGAACGCATTGTTTCTGCAGCCTGCCGGCATTCGCGATCCGGCAAAGGTGGTTGCTCCTCGCGTGACATACAAGAAGCTGCACCTGGATCGGATTGAAATGTCGGTTCCCGATTTCGCGGCCGTCAGAGACGATCGGAAGATATTTGCGGCGGCAGCATTGGGCAATGCAACCGCATACAACTATACCGGCGCTGGAACACCGGAACGCTTACAAGGCGAAATGGTGACGTTCGAGTGGTTCGACGTGCTTGGGGCACGGCCACTCATCGGCCGTACATTTACCGCCCAGGAAGATGCGCCTGGCGCTAACCACGTCATTATTCTTTCTGACGCCCTTTGGACACATCTCTTTGGGCGCGATAAGTCGGCGATTGGCAAGGCCATCGAATTGGATCATCAGCCGTATCGTGTGGTGGGCGTCATGAGGCCGGAAGCGAACTGGCCAAGAGAGGCCCAGTTCTGGATTCCGTTTGCGTTGCCGAAAACAGCCTATTCGGTGAATGAGACATTCAATGAGTTCTATACCGCGATTGCGCGGCTGCAACCGAATGTGACTTACGACCAGTGCGAACGAGAAATGGCTGTCCTGAGCGCCAGGATTCGTGCTGGTGATCCGAAGATCGCCGCTTACGCGGCCGCCTCGCAATGGAGCATGGTGGTTGAGCCGATCACCCAACTCACGTCAGGGAACCTCAAAACGCCGCTCGTTGTACTTTCTGCATCCATCGCACTCGTGCTCCTGATCGCATGCTCGAACATTGCAGGCCTGATCTTGGTCCGGGGAACTGCACGCGTCCGCGAGTTCGCCGTCCGGCGGGCGCTCGGCGCTCGGACTGCGGATATCGTGCGGCACAGCACGGCTGAGGTCGCACTCCTGTGTTTGCTGGGCACCGGCTTGGGCCTGCTACTCGTACCTTCGCTACTGAACGGCTTGCTTTCGATCGCGCCAAAGACAATCACGGAGGGTTTACTAATCGTCCCCGATTACCACGTGCTTGTTTTCACTATCTTGCTCGGTTCGATTGCCGCTATTGCGCTCGGGATCTTTCCGGCGTTGCAGCTGTCTCGATATGGCGTTTCCTACGAGAGTTTGAAGGAGGGAGGCCGCTCATCAACCGTAAGTTCGACACGGCAGCGTGCGCGTAGTGCGTTGGTCGCGGCACAGATTGCGCTCGCTCTGCTCCTGTTAATGGCGACGAGCTTGTTGTTTAAATCTTTAAACGCGCTGAGAAGCGAAAATCTAGGGTTCGAACCCGCGCACGTATTCAGCGCAACAGTCGATCTGCCATCAACTTTGTACGGCACGGATGCAAAGCAAATAGAGCTCTACCGGTCGGTGATGAATGAACTCGAAGCGACGCCGGGCGTGATTGGAGCTTCGGCTACAAGGCTGGTCCCATTTGACGGCCAGCATTGGACGGGAAGCTTTGATATAGAGGGACGGCCCGAGGGAAATCCGGGAGATCCGGGGCCACATAGCTATAAGGCTTACGTCGGTCCGGCCTACTTTCGAACGCTGCAGATTCCGATCATTCGCGGCCGCAGCTTTACAGATGAAGACCGGAAGGGCTCCGCCCCCGTGGCCATCATCGACACAAATCTAGCGAAAAGGTATTGGCCAAGACAGGACCCGATTGGCAAGAGGCTGCGCGATTCGAATTCCCAGCCTTGGGCGACGATCGTAGGCGTGGTGGGTCACACACGAACGTACTCGTTTGCACAGTCGGATACGCGAGGCATCTTTTACAGTCCGGTTTACCAGAAGCCGTTTTCCCAAATGAGTTTCATCGTTCGCACTGCCAGCAAGCACGGGGACATGATTCAACAAGCAGTCCACAGGGCTGACCCGACATTAGCTGTTTTTGAGTTCGCTCCTCTGCAGGAACGCATCGCCGGCACGCTGGGTCCGCAGGAGTTCGCCGTGACTTTGCTTATGGGATTCGCATCGGTTGCTATGGCGTTAACGGCTATGGGACTGTATGGCGTGATCAGCTTCAGTGCTCTCGGCCGGACGAGGGAAATAGGTGTTCGCGCTGCGCTTGGGGCCACTCGCGGCCAGATTGTAGGCCTTCTCGCCAGGCAGGGTGTTCAGCTCATTGCAATTGGACTCGCAGTGGGGGCGGTATTGTCTGTGCTTGCTTTGAGAGTGCTCGCGACCCGCGTGGAGTCGTTGAATGTCGACCCGACAATCGGTCTGCTGGATGCTGCCGGCGTCGGTGCAATCGGCATTGTCGCAATCCTGCTACCCGCCTGGCGTGCTTCCAGGTCTGACGCGGCCCTAATTCTGAGAAACGAATAACGGGATTTTTCTGGTTTGGGGCGCGAGGTTCAGTGGCAACCCAGTACTTATGGACGGGTCCTCTTACGGTCCTTGTGTGATTCAGGAAGCCGCGGGCGGTTCTGCGGAGAGGGCCAAACCTGGGCGGCGCGAACGCTGCCGCCGCACCAAGAGCACGCACACCGCTAGTCCGAGCGCGATCGAGGCGCCCAGAACCCACCACCACGTGGTCGAATAGCGCGCGTCCCTCTTGGGTGCGGCGACGGCGATGGGAGCGGGTTTCGGAGTTGGAGAAGCTTCGGCAGGCATTACCCGCGTGGGCGCTGGGGTGGCTGCGCCGGGCAGACTCGGCGATGATGTCCGGCCTTGCACCTGAGTAGCCGGAAGTGTTCCAGCTCCCGAGATCTCAAAGTCCAGTTCTGATCCGGGCTTGACGTTCTCGGCCGCCTCCACCTGGTAGCGGTTGTTGCCGACCGCAAGCGCCTGAAACGCGGAGGACCGCGCAGTGAACGTCATGGTGGGCGGAATCATCACCGCGAACTGTTGAAAGGGATAAAGGCGGTTCGCGCGAAATTTGGCGTAGCCGTGGTAAGGCAGATTGTAGTTAAAGGCGAACTTCGTCGCTCCGGGACGCAGCGGGAAGTTCACCGTGTAGTGTCCCGGCTCCCCGCTCACAGACTCCGCGACGATCCTCGACGCGACGTTCTCCGGACCGGCGGCCAGAACCGAATCGATGGTGGCGTCGGCCGGCAGATAAACCTCAAAACTTCGCGCACCCGCCTGGGTCACGGGCGGATTGGAGGCGTTCGTGATCTCAATCATGTCCGAGACGTGGAGAGCGTTTCCGTTCGTTCCTGC
>JAFARV010000491.1 GCA_019245255.1 Acidobacteriaceae bacterium
GCATGACGCAAGGGCTTCTCCACGAACTCTGCGCGTCCACCGCGCCTGACGTTGAAATCGAGATCGGCTCAGAAGCGCTCGCCAAACTGGCAAATGAGTGAAGGCGGAAGAAAGTGCCTCCGCCAGGCGTCCGGAGTTCACAGCCAACCTTCTGCGTTATCAAAAAGCCGAGCAAAGGGGGCAAAAATCTGCTTTCAAGCATCTCATTGACCCGTGTTGGTCGCGCAGCGTTGCTTGCTGCGCTCAGTACGGTGCGCAGTTGGTCGCAAGCGCCCGCCACCTCGCCCGCGCCTCAATCGGGTGCATTACCGCCCAAATGCGAGCAGGTCGCGCAGCGACCCGCAAACTCTCCCCGTTATCGCCGGGACAGCAGCGACGAGGATTGGTCCTTTCTTTGCGACCCTGTTGAGCGCCAAGACCCTTGGGACGCAATCAAGTACATCGCACTCGGTCCGGAATCATGGTATCTGTCCCTCGGAGGGGAGCTACGCGAACAATACGAAGTGTATCGGAACGAATTCTGGGGGCTGGCGCCGGAAACTCCGAATGGCTACAACCTGAGCCGGGTAATGGGGCACGCGGATGTTCATTTCGGCAAGCGCTTTCGTGCGTTTGCTGAGCTCACCAGCAGTCTGGAGTTCGGGCGAAAGGGCAGCCCGAGGCCCTTCGATAAAAACAAGCTGGACGTTGGCCAGGCATTTTTCGAGTTCAATCCGTGGGTCCCCAAGAATTCCGAGTCAACGCCCCTCAGCATCAAGATTGGCCGTCAAGAGCTTAACTACGGAGACGGCACCCTAATCGCGACGCGCGATCTTAACGTCCGTTTGCCCTTTGACGGCATTAAGCTTGCCCTGCGGCGGCAAAACTGGCGTATTGATGCGTTCGCTATGAGACCCGTCGTACTGGGGCCTAATTTCTTCAACGGCGCCCCTGATCACAGCCAGACATTTTGGGGAGTCTGGGCAACACACACGAAAACGAACGGGTTCTTCAGGCAATTGGACCTATATTACCTCGGGCTCGACCGTAAAGAGACCGAGTTCCAGCAAGGCACCGGCCGCGACCGGCGAAACACTGTAGGAGTCCAAGTGCATGAACAAGCTCGTACGTTCGCATTTGTTCAGGAGGGGGATTGGCAGTTTGGGTCTTTTGCTTCTGGGCGAATACTCGCGTGGAAGTTTGCGGGAGCAATTTCGAAGTCGGTTCCGGGTGTCCGATTTCGCCCGACGCTGAGTTTTAAGGGTGCCGTCTCTAGCGGCACCCACCACCCGGCAAACGGGGATCTTCAGACGTTTTATCCCCTGTTTCCGAACGGGTTGTATTACGGATACATGGCCTTAACCAATGGATCGGCCAACGCGATTGTGGCGCATCCCGCTATTAATCTTCATTTGTCTGAAAAAGTATCGCTCGACGTCGAAACGTTCGCCTTTTGGAGGCAAACAATAAATGACGGTCTTTACGGACAAGGTGGCATGTTCTTGTTCCCCGGACAAATATCGTCAGCTCGTTATATCGGGTCGACTCAGGATGTAAGCGCCGTTTGGCGCCCAGATCGCCACATCACTGTGCTGGCAATTGCCGCATATTACGAGGCCGGAAAATACCTTCGCGAAACCTTGTCTCCCGCAAAAAACATAGCCTACGTTTCCGTTCTCGCCAGCTACACGTTCTGAAGTTCGTGTTCGTCCGGTGGGCTCCTGTCGTGCTTTTCACAGCCCTCAAGAGGGAAGCTCCGGGAAAAGCTCCGGCGCCATCTTTGCAGCTAAATCCTTAAAGAGACGTACCGCCCTGGGCACAAAGCGGTTTCCAAGATGACACAGAGAAAGGTGGAAGGAGTGGAAGTGCCATTTCGGCATGACCTCGACCAATCCTCCGGAGCGCAAGAGCTCCGGTTGAACAATAGGCGGCAGATCACCAATTCCGCTGCCGGCGAGCAGAGCTGTCGCAAGGCCGTCGTATTCGTTGATCGCCAGGCTCGGCTTGAAAGTGACGGATTGCTGATCTCGCGAATGGACATGAATGAACTTCCAGGTGTTCTCGGGCCGCCAGAAAGAGAACGCGAGAAGCCGATGCTGCAAGAGATCCTGAGGCGTTCTCGGTGGTTTGTGTTGTTGCAGATACTCAGGGCTGGCGACGAGTTGATGGCGGTAGGTCAAGATCCGGCGAGCCACCAGCGACGAGTCTTCCAGTGGCCCCACGCGAAAGGCGAGGTCGACCCCTTCCGCGATTTGATCCACGATACGTTCGGTGATGAATACCTGGATGTGCACTTCCGGGTATTCCTTCTGGAAAGCAACGACGATCGGCGCAAGTAGGGAATCGGAAATGCTCGGCGGAGCCGCGAGCCGCAGATTGCCGGTGACTTTTGACTGGTGATTGGAAGCGATATTATCGATCGCCTCCCTGATCTCGGCACTGCGGTGGGCATGTTCCAGAACTTCCGCACCGACGTCCGTCAACCGTAGGGAACGAGTGGAACGCTCGATCAGGCGAACGCCGAGCGCCTGCTCCAGTTCGGCAACACGGCGGCTCACGGTCGAAGTGGGCATCTTCAGCTGCCGTGCCGCCTTCGAGAAGCCCTTGGCGTCCGCCACGCTGGCGAAAATGAGAAGCGAAATTGAGATCCGGCATCACTGTCCCAGTTCTTTGCCCGGTGTATCAGATGATCGCTGTCAGACGATTGTTGCAAATCTGAGAAATGGATTTCCAGCCTGCCTGGCTAGTGGGTGCACGAATCCCGGCCTACAGTAATGAAGGGAAATACACCGAATGGCTGCCAACTTCAGACGTGTGGAATCAGTTGAAGGGCTAATCGAGGCCACAGCCGACGAGGGGACCCGGGAGATCATCGTCACCGCCGACCTCAGTGAAGTACCCTCAGTCGGCCTGCTACCAGGGCAGACGCTGCGTTCGGATTCCGACTCGTTCCCCGTCCTTTCCTTCCGCGGGCAAACCGATGGCATTCGGCTTTCTTCGGATAACACGGTGGCCGACGTCGATCTGATTACCTCGCCGGAGAGGCGCGCGCTCTGGAACGACTATTCCGTGCCGGGGTTGGGAACGATGAGTCTCCGGGCGGTTCGAACCACGGGACGCGTGCAAATCCTGGCGAGGGATAAAGTACGGAGCGGGCACATTGAAGTGGATGGTCTGGACATCCGCGTGGCGGACGCTCGGGGAGAAATAGAACGGCCTCGCGGTTACGGCGTTTATGTCTTGCATGGCGCGTTCACACTTTGGAACATGCAGCCCGATGAGAACGCAGTTTTGACCGCCGACCTCGTCAATCTCTCCGCTGGACGCTTTGGCTCTCCCGTCCTCGGCAGCGGGGTCTTTGTAAGTGGCGCGGGAGATCAGGGCGGGCGAATCGACGTTCAGCGTTTGGAAACGGGAGCCGTTTATATCGATGGAAAGATTGCGCCTGGCACCGCGGACGAGATTGCCGGCGGAGTTTTTGTCGTCTATGGCGCGCATGTGGATACCGTGATCAACCGTGGCCCCGTATTTACCTATGGACCGAACGATATGGCGCTCGATAACTGGGGCACTGTCGATCGCTGGCTGATAAAAGAAAAAGTGACTACGCGCGGCCCGAGTGGTATCGGATTCATCAACTTTGGCTCCATCCGCGATCTTCGCGTCGAATCACCCATCGAAACATGGGGCCAGGGCGCACGAGGGTTCAACGTCTACAGCGGGACGATTGAGCGGGCGGAATTCGACAGACTTGTCACTCACGCAGACGGCGCGGTAGGCATTCAAATCAGCCGGCCCATTGGCACGTTGGTGGTGCGGCGCGGCATCGAGACATTCGGCGGAACTGGTCCTTCGTTGGTCAAAGGGGTCGTGCAAACCTTTTCGGCGATCGGACTCAGCATCAAGACCGGCGGCTCAGCGCGCAGCGTTTCGATTGATGGCGGAGTCATCACGCATGGCGAATCCATCCTGCCACTGGAGCTTGCAGGCTCCGTCGATACCTGCGGATCGAGCGAGGGGTTCCCTGTAACAGGGGTTAAGGAGCGCTTTCACGATCGGCTCCGACACCTTGTTCGCTGGCACGCAGCCTCTTCTCAATTCGCCGATCCGGGATGAGCCACATCAACGGAACGACCACGTAACAGGCGATTGCGGCCCAAGGTTGAATAAAGGCAAGTCCCACCGCCAGCAGGTAGACCACGAGAGACGCTGAGCCCTTGCGGTCGCGCCCAATCGATGACCCGAGGAGAGAGTTCTTTCCATGATGCCCGATCAGGGCTCTGGTCAGGATGAAATACGCGACGGAGGCAAACAGCATGACACTGCCGTATAGCGCTAAGGGCCACGGCATGAGCGGATGGGTCCCGAACCAGGCCGTTGCAAACGGGATCAAAGACAGCCAAAAGAGCAGATTCAAGTTCGCCCAAAGGATTCCACCGGACACGTGCTGCGTTGCCTGCAGCAAGTGATGGTGATTGTTCCAATAGATCCCTATATAGATGTAGCTCAGAAGATAGGTGAGGAAGACTGGAACCATCGGCGTCAGCGCGCCGGGTCCAGCTCCCTTTGGAAGCGACAGCTGAAGCACCATGATGGTAATAATGATGGCGATCACGCCGTCGCTGAACGCCTCCATGCGGCTCTTGCTCATGGTTCGGTGGGAATGGGCGCTCCCAAGCTAACGGAATTACTGATGCAACAGCCCACGCCAATTTCGCGGGACTTTGCCGGCCGGTCCTGGCGCCGGCTGATCCTCGGGATGTGAGAGCGGCGGTGGCAATTCCGCTCCCTCAATCATGCGCTCCGTTTCGTAATCGTAAAACCAGTCCTCGCCAGGCTCGAAACTCGTGACGATTGGATGACCGGT
>JAFARV010000534.1 GCA_019245255.1 Acidobacteriaceae bacterium
ACCAACCGGTTATCATTGACATTCTCGTCCAGGCTGTAAGGTCGATTTTCGGCCTCTAAGAGTAATCGCGGTCGGGACGAGGACGTCCGATCACGTGTTCAAGCAAGCAGCTTGCTTTGGTAGAACTTTCAATCCATTCGGGTTTCACTGAGTAAAAAATACTTGGTTATAGGTTCGTGGGAGTGGTACAGTACTCATAGGCGAATGATTTCGTCCTAGGACTAAGTCTGACACTCTCCGGACCGGCCCGATCTGTGCCTATTGTACGCTCGTTTTCCGCTAAATGGCTCTCAGTGCTCTGTTTATTGCACTTTGGCGTAGCGGCGTTGGCCACCCCCAAACAATCCCCCGGCACTTCAGCCCTTAGCAACGAGATGGCTCGGGGCCAAGAGGCGCGCAGCGCCGGGCACTTCGCTGAGGCACTGAATGCTTTTAAGCATGCCGCCTCTGTCGCACATGCAGCGGGAGATACGCGTACAGAAGCTCTCGCTCTGCATCGCGCGGCGGGGTGCCAGATCCGGCTTTTTCGGTACTCCGATGCCCTGGCTTCGGCAACAGCCGCTCGCGATCTCTCGTTGCGGATAAACGATTCCAGTCTGGCGGGAACTGCCGCCAACAACCGCGCAACGATCTATCAACAGGTTGGCGACTTCGCATTGGCTGCGAATGCGGCCGAAGAAGCCGTTCGACTGCTGGAGAAATCGGGCCGCGGAGACTATCTTGCGTCAGCACTTCTAAACTACGGCGAGGTTCTAACCCAGCTCGGTGACACCTCCCGATCAATCGTTGTACTGCAGCGGGCGCTTACAATGGCGCACTCGGCCAAGTCCGCGGCTGTAGAGGCCCTTGTAGACGATCATCTCGGGGATATCTCTATTGAAGCAAGACGATACGATGCTGCTGATAAGGCCCTCCGCGAGGCACTACGTCTCCATCTCGAGTTAAAGGACCGGGATGCGGCAGCTGTTACACGAGCCACTCTCGCCGCCCTTGCATATTGGCAGGGAAAATCCGCTTACGCCCTCCAACTCCTGGATGCCAGTGTTGCAACGCGAAGCGTGAACTTGTCCATGCTTCCCCCATATTGGGCGGAACACGAGCGCGGAAGAATACTGCTTGCGCTTGGACGCAAGCCGGAAGCTCTGACCGAATTCAGACACGCCGTTGCTGCCGCTCAAATGTGGCGCAGATCCAGCCTTCCCGGCGATACCACCAGCACCAGAACCGCAGTCGCTCTCCACGAGGTGTACAGCGACTACATCACCCTCGCTGCCGAACTCAGTATCGCTACCCACAACCCGGCTTTAGCAAGAAGCGCGCTGGCTGTTTTGATGGAAGATCGCGCCGCGAGCTTGCGAGAGCAGATGATCGCCACACTGCAGCGGCAGATGACGCTGCCACCCCGCTACTTTGAATTGCTTTCGCAACTGCAGGAGGCCCAGGCAGCGGTCACTCTGGGAGCGAACTCTAAAGATGTTGCAGCTACGAAGGTCAAGCTGGATCGTATCCGGCTCGATTTGACCGAACTTGAAAACAGTGTAGGTTTCCGCCAGCGCGCTCAGACGGCCAGATCCGCCTCAGAAGCGAGTTCGGTCGCCGGGGTACAGGAGCGTCTTCGGCCGACCGAAGTGCTTCTGAGTTTTTCTTTGGGCGCCGAGCAGTCGTTCCTTTGGGCCGTCACGACAGACTCGGTTCATATTTATCGCCTGCCCGGGGCCGACAAGCTCAATCATGACGCTCACGATTTTTCCCGTGCCGTGCAGAACGGTGGGTCCGTGCAAAGCGGCTTGGCCCTGGCCGACGAGTTGTTCGGACAGTTGCAGCCCGCTGTGGCGCACCGGCCTGACTGGCTGGTTGCCGGCGATGGTGCGCTGCTCGATAGCCTTCCGTTCTCCTGTTTGCCCGATGTAACCGGTTCAGACCGGATGCAGCCTCTCGCTGTTGCGCACACCATTCGCTCCATTCCGAGCGAGCTGATGTTAACCGACGGCAGGACGCCGCAGCCGCGTCCCAGCTTCATCGGGGTTGCCGATCCCATCTACAACCTGGCGGATGTCCGGCGAGTTGGCTCGGCTCCCTTTGTTTCGGTGCGGAAGATTAGCACCCGAGTAACGCTCGCGCGTCTGGCCGGTAGCGAACATGAAGTACGCTCTGCTGCCGCGCTGACCGGGTTTGGGAGCATTGGAATCCTAAGCGGTTCTGCTTCTACGATTCAGAATCTGCGGGTCGCGTTGGAGACGCCACCGGAGGTATTGCACTTCGCGGTACACGTCGTCAGCCCGCAGGGATCAAACGGAACAGCATCGCCGGACGAAGCAGCCCTCGCTCTCAGCCTGACGGATGAGAACATACCGGAGCTGCTGACCAAAGAAACGATTGCGACCTTCCATGTCCCGGGAACGCTGGTTGTTCTGAGCGGATGCGCATCGCAACAGGGCGAAGTACTGCCGAGC
>JAFARV010000548.1 GCA_019245255.1 Acidobacteriaceae bacterium
GGTATCGGTGTCGTTCGCTTTGCTTTGCTTGTCTACGAAGATGCCGCCTGTCGAAGAAATCCGCTTCGGCCACCCGAGGTCCAAATACCAGCGGGTCATGTCGAGCATGTGCACGCACATATCACCGACGATCCCATTGCAGTATTCCGTGAAATTCCGCCAGCCGCGCGGATGCACGAGGGAATTGTATGGACGCATGCGAGCAGGTCCCGTCCACATCTCGTAATCGAGTGACGGAGGGGGCGCAGAATCCGGCGGGTTCGTTGTCGCGCGCATATGGTAGTAGCAATAGATCTCGACGAGACCGATCTTGCCCAGCTTGCCGGATTTCACGTAGCGGTCGCGAGCTTCGGCGATATGCGGAGTGCTCCGTCTTTGCGTTCCTACCTGGACCACTCGACCGTACTTGCGAGCAGCGGCGACCATGGCTGCGCCTTCAGCGACATCGTGGCTAATGGGCTTTTGCACGTATACATCGAGTCCTGACTTCACAGCTTCGATCATCGGTAATGCATGCCAGTGATCCGGGGTGGCGATCAGAACGAGGTCGAGATCGCGCTGGCTTAGCATTTCACGGTAATCGGAGTGGGTGCGTGGTTTCTTTTTCGAATTCTGCCGGTGTTCGATAATCTCCGCGGCAGCGGAGAGCATATCGCGATCGACGTCGCACAAGGAAACGACTTCGACGGGAGAGATCTGAATGAGCCGGATCAGATCGATTTTGCCGTACCAACCACAACCAATCAATCCAACCCGACGCACTTTTGATTCGGCAGCAGCAGCACTGGACGCACCGAGACCCGCTGCCCCCGCAATGGCAAGAAACTCGCGCCTGTTCATATCTAAGATCGCCCCCTTACGAACCGGTCGACACTGATGGCACCGGCGCCCGCAAAAATCAGATAGAGGAAGACGAAGCAATCTAAGACCGCTAATTCGCCACCGTTCTGGATGGGAAGAGGAGCGCGATGGGCATGCGCGCGGAAATAAGCAACGGCCATCTCCCCACAGAGAATGAACGCGGTGGGCCGGGTGAAAAGCCCGAAGAGAATGAGAACACCGCCCAGCGTCTCAATCAATCCGGCGGCACCGAGTAGCGAGGCTAGCGGCGCGCGATGGCCGCCAAGGATTCCGAATACTTTCTGCAAACCATGACAAAGTATCAGGAATCCGGCGACCAGTCTTAAAATAGACAGCGCGAAATCGGCCATACCAGGCGTACTTGTTTGTTTTGCCAATAGAAGCCTCATCAGGAGCGTAACATTCCGTGGAGCGCACAATCATCGGATTTCACCAGGACGAAGAGGGAGATTGGGTCGCGGATCTCGAGTGTGGGCACACTCAGCATGTACGGCACCGGCCGCCATGGCAGAATCGTCCCTGGGTGGTGACGGAGGAGGGCCGGGGCCGATTTCTCGGCCATAAACTCAATTGCGTAAAGTGCGACGAGGCGTCCGAAACGCCCGCGAACAGTTGAACGGCGTGTAGCTACACGATTGCGGGTTCGATGGCGCGCGACGCAGTCGATTTCTCCGCGAGCTCTTCCAAAACACTTGCCAGTTGTTTCGCGTCGATTGGTTTGGTTATGTACCCATTCATTCCAGCGGCGAGACAACGATCCCGATAGCCATCAAGCGCGTGGGCGGTGACTGCAATTACCGGAATCTTCGACTTGCTGTTGTCGGGCAGGTTTCTGATCGCGGCAGTCGCTTCGAATCCGTCCATATTGGGCATCTGAACATCCATCAGAATCACATCGAAGCTCCGGCTTGCCGCGGCGGAGACGGCATCTCTGCCATTCGTAACAAGCTCGACGCGATGGCCCGCCTTCCGAAGCAGCGTGCATATGAGCTTCTGGTTTACGGCATTATCCTCAGCGACGAGAACGGATAAGTTATGTCCTAGGTCTGCCGAAACGGGCTTCGGGATATTCGGCGTGGACGTGCTGATTACCGGCTCCGATAAGAACGATCGGATGAATGCGGACCGGAGTTCATCCAGGTCTATCGGTTTCACCAAATAGCCAACCTCAGGAGCTCTGAACCGGTCCGCCGAATCGCGCAACTGCACCGAGTCCAAGAAGAGAATAACGGTTGCGCTCGAATCAAATTCTTCACGTATGCCGGCCGCGATCTCAAACCGATCGCTTGCCGGCGCGGTCCCATCAAGCAGTACCACGGGAGACCTCGATCCCTGGGCGATCAACAGCCATAGCGCTGACAAAATGGAATCGCCGTCAGCCACATCGATCACATTCATGCCCCAGCCGAAGAGTACTTCTCGCAAGAAAGAGCGGGCTGTTGAGTTCTCAACGTCGAGAACCACATCTCGGCCGCGCAGCAAAGCATTCACGGGTTTGCGAAGCGCGTTTTCTCTCCCCGGTACTGTGCCCAGTGAACAAGTGAAGGAGAAACAACTGCCTTGCCCGGGCGCACTAGAAACCGAGATCTCGCCATGCATCAACGAGACGAGCTGCGAGCAAATGGAGAGACCGAGTCCAGTACCGCCGTACTTTCGCGTTGTCGATCCGTCGGCTTGGGTGAACGGTTTGAAAATGGCCGCCTGCTTTTCGGGTTCAATGCCCAGTCCGGAATCCTGCACACTGAATTCGAGCGTTACGGAGCTCCCTCGGGAAGTTTGCATCCGGTCAGCGGAGACGATCACCGCGCCTTTTTCGGTGAACTTGATCGCGTTTCCGATCAGATTCAACAGAACTTGCTGGAGACGGTGTGGATCTCCGACAACGACTTCTGGAACGGAATCCTGGACCACATAAAGGAGTTCCAGGCCTTTTTCCCGGGCCTTGGCCGCAAACGTTCGAACAGCTTTGCGGACCACATCGCGCGCGTCGAATTCCGTGTTCTCGAGAACCAGCTTCGCCGCTTCAATTTTGCTGTAATCGAGCACGTCGTTCAGAAGCGTGAGCAGATGCCCGGCAGAGTCGTAGGCAGTCTCCAGATACTCTCGCACTTCGGAATTCAACTCCGACGAGAGCGCGAGTGAGGTCATACCAAGAACGCCATTCAGCGGAGTACGAATTTCGTGGCTCATGTTGGCCAGGAATTCGCTTTTCAGCCTGCTCGCTGCTTCGGCGGCCTCTTTCGCCCTGATCAGCTCCTGCTCAAACCGCCTTTGAGCGCTTACATCGACCAAAGTGGCCTCGATAATGAGCTGATTGTCTTCTGCCTCTATCAAAAGACCACTGGCAAGAGCAAGTACTTCTGTGCCATCGGGGCGTGCCAGCTTGAGTTCGGCGTTTGAAATCGAACCTTTGCTGTGTACGTCTGCAAAAAATTGCCGAAACTGAGGCGCCGAAACGTAAGTTGGGGAGAGTTTTCTTCCAATCAAATGCGCACAAGCGCCCGCTCCGAGCAAAGCGGCAAACGCAGGATTGCAGTCCAGGATCGTGCCGTCAGCGCTAAGCGTAAGTGCCGAAGCCAGATTCGCTTCAAAAAGACGGCGGTATCGAGTCTCCAGTTTGACTTCATGCTGCAGGTTCGACCGTATGATCGAGGTTTGGTGCTCTACCCGGCGCCGCAGAGTTCCTACCCAGAACAGGACGGCGCCAATCAGGGCTGCCATCACGCCCACGACCCAGAAGGTGTGTTCTACGTTCCACCACGAAGGGCGCGAAATAATCTTGATGTCGGCGAGGCTTCGAAGCAGCAGGCGGAAAGAGTCAGCCTTCTGAAACGAGTCGTACTTGATCAGGCAGAACCCGGTGACGCGCACTTCGGTACCTGGCTGCAGACGAAGGATCGAGGCGCCGGAGCGGCCGGGCATCGTTGCCGGGAAGATTGTTTCGCCGGACTCCAACAGAACGGTATAACCGCCGGTAGTGTCAGTGACCTGTAACACCTTAGCGTCCGTTTCGATAACGGACATGTCGTTGCGAGTGTCAGCGGCCTGATCAGTCGAGTTGTCCGCCAAAATACTGCTCGCGTCGACCGCTCGCGGCCCATGCGGTACGCCGCGTGCGGTCTTTCGACAGATTGCATCTTCGAGTGTCCGGTGGTAATCGAGAAACGCCGAGAATCCGATCACTTCGATGAGGTCTCCAGGAGCGGCAACGCAACCGTGCCCTCTAACGGCGACGCTATCCGCTCCGTCGGATACATACGGTCCGGAGGCTGGGTCGACGGCTTCAACCGTTCCGCGAACATGGACGCGATGACTGCTGCTCGATTCCGAGAACTGGCCGAGGCTGCCCAGAGGAGACTCTGGAATGGAATAAGGATCCGGAGCAGAGCGCGTGATCTTCACGAAGGTGCTGCCCGGAATGTCCAAGCTGGCTCCGATCACCTGCCGTCTCTTATTGAATGCCATCGAAATGACACCACGAACCGTAATTTCGGCATCCGGCAGGCGGGTTATCCACGACTTCGGAAATTCCAGCAGATTCAGCTTTACCCTTGAGCCATCTTTATCGAGGTTCATATAGAGGTGGCCCCGACGTTCTTCGGCGTATCTCACTACACCCGATATCTCGGCCCATTGCGAATCGAGGCGGCCTGAAGACAGCGTTTCAACGTCTGGCCGAATTGGAGCCGGCAACGGGGCAAAGCCTCGAACATTAATTCTCGACCGGTCAATGGATGGTACAAGATCGCCCGGAGCGGTTACTCCCGTCATCTCTACAGCGCGGCCCACTTGCAAGTCGCCATTGGCAACGGAATTCTTCAAATTGACAAAAATTCCGGCCGTGGAATCCTGCACGAATAGCAGGCCCCAATTCTTGTCGATATACGTGATCACCCCTGATATTTCGACCGGTAGAGACCGGCTGGCAATTTCCGGGCTTAACCTCCGCACGGCTGCCGCATCTCGTAGCGCGGGAGCAGCTGCGGTTGGGGTACTTTCCGCAAACAAACAGAACGACGCAACCGACGCCAGAGCTAAGTAGCAGCATGCGCGGATCCCCGGCGACGTGCGAGTTGTGCGTGTGGCCTGCACTTCTTCCCTTATCGGCAGCGTGAGGAGTTTCCTTCGGCAGTACGCACCACTTGTCCGGGGAACACCACTGAGGCTTTTCTGGTTTAATCGCCCGAAGTACCAGCCGGTAAAATCGTGAGTTGGCCGGAGTTTGCAGTCTAATGGCGTGCTTCGCGTGAAGCGATACGCGAAGAGACCGCGGCGACACCGCTATGCCCACGGCCAGTTGAGCCGCTTAATCCTGATCGCCACCGCCGGTATAGCGGGTGTCTTTTACGGATTGATTGTTGTCCTTCTATTTGCGCTGCGCTGGCTGAATCCTCCGACCACCGCCGTTCAAATTGAGCGATATATCTATGCCCTAGCTGCTGGTGAGGACTACCACAAACGCTATAACTTCGTCCCGCTGAGTGCGATCGGCCCAAACCTGCAGCACGCTGTCATTGCTGCTGAAGACGCGCGCTTCTTTCAGCATCATGGGTTCGACTGGAAAGAGGTCCAGAATGCGGTCGAAAAAGATCTGGAGGGCGGCAAGCCTCGCGGCGCTTCGACGATCACTCAACAGCTGGTTCGCAATCTGTTTCTGAGCACCGGCCGCTCCCTTTTTCGCAAAGCCATCGAATGTACGATTGTTCCACTGGCCGAATTCATACTCCCGAAGCAGCGCATCCTTGAACTGTATTTGAACGTGATCGAATGGGGGCCGGGCGTGTATGGAGCCGACGCCGCGTCACGCTACTACTTCCACGAGAGGCCGTCTGCCCTGACGCGTAACCAGGCAGCGCAACTCGCCGGGATTTTGCCTGCGCCGCTAACACGGCGTCCGGGGCAGCCCACCTGGTATGTTGCCCGGATATTAACTCACATGCGAGAATCCGGCTGGTAAGCGACGCGAGTTTGCGTTCAGGCCCAAGCCACGCTGACCCATTCACAGCATGAGCTGTCCGCCGTTCACCTCAATGGTCTCGCCCACGATGAAGCTCGCGGCATCCGATGCAAGAAAAGCGATCACGGTGGCAATCTCACAGGATTGTCCGAGTCTGCCGAGCGGGATTGCACTCACAAAATTCTTCATCATTTCCGGTGTGGAAAAAGCGTCATGGAAAGGAGTCTCTATAACTCCTGGGGCAACCGCATTCACGCGCACACCGGTCGGCGCTAGCTCCCTTGCGAGCCCCTTGGTGAACGTGATGAGGCCGCCTTTGGCCGCCGAATAAGCGCTTGCACCCGGTCCGCCTCCGTGCCGCCCGGCGATGGATACGACGTTGACGATCGCGCCCGTTCTGCGCTCAACCATCGATCGCATTACGAGCTTTGAGCACACCATTGCACTCGTCAGATTGAGTCTGAAAACTTCATCCCACAGCTCTTCGGTGATGTCCTCAACTTTGGCGCGTTTGATGAGCGAGCCGGCATTGTTGACCAGGACATCAATCGGGCCCAGTTCCCCCTCGACCTGCGTCACCAGATTCCGGATCTGCTCTGAAGCTCTGACATCGGCAGCAAACGCGACTCCTTTCCCGCCGTTTTGCGTAATTCGCGCACAAACCGCTTCGGCTCCCGCGCGGTTGTTGTGGTATGAAATCGCGACTTTTGCTCCTAGTTCACCGAAGAGCTCGGCTGTCGCTGCGCCGATGCCTGACGAACCGCCGGTGATCAGAGCGACTTTGCCGGTTAGATCAACAAATTGCTTCACCTCGACAGAATAGTATGCCGTCAGGATTGGGGAGTAGCGTGGTGGGCCTGAAAAGCTGATGCGCCGGTGCGCCCCATCCACCGAAGCAGTACTTCGGGAGGCGCTTTACGCAAATCGGCCATGATCAGGCCGTCCAAAGTATTCGAAAAGTTGCGATCCACGCTGAAACCCAGAAACCTCCCGCCGACCTTCGCGTATTGCCGGATCAACACCGGCATGGCTTTGCCGTCACGTTCTAAATCGGAGATGCAGGCCGAGAGTTCGTCGAGCGTGACTAGCAACGAGCTAAGCCGTTTAACGTGCTTGGGTGTGGCAATCGGTTTTCGGAAGCCGCGCCGCGGTCGAACGAACTCCGCCAGATC
>JAFARV010000659.1 GCA_019245255.1 Acidobacteriaceae bacterium
TCGCCTCCATTCGATCGAGCCCCTCCTCGCTTTGCAGCCGCGCGACCTCGGCGACCGGATCGGCGGCGATGGCCTGCTCCCCGGCCGGGGCGAGCAGGAGTGTGATTTCGCCTTTCACCGAGCCGCGTGACAGCAGCTCGTTCCTGATTTCTTCCGCGCTACCGCGAAGAAACTCCTCATGCAACTTCGTCAGTTCCCGCGCCAAGACGATGGGCCGCGCTCCCATGATTTGCGCGATATCGGCCAGCGTTTCGATGACGCGATGCGGGCTCTCATAAAGGACAACGGTCGTTCGATCGTTCGCCAGATTCTCGAGCAGCCGCCGCCGCGCTCCTGTTTTTTGCGGAACGAAGCCAATAAACCGAAACTCATCGGTCGGAAGGCCGGACCCGGCAAGCGCGGTGAGCGCAGCCGAAGGCCCCGGCACAGGAACAACCGGAATGCCGGCTGAGATCGCCGCCGTAACCAAACGGAAGCCCGGGTCCGAGACGAGCGGCGTTCCGGCGTCGCTCACGAGCGCGATCGAGTCGCCCTGCTGCAGCCGTTCGACGAGTTCCGCGGACCGTGACGCCTCATTGTGTTCGTGGTAACTGATCAGCGGTTTACGGAATTCATAGTGCTCCAGCAGTTTCACGGTTTGTCGCGTATCTTCGCAGGCGATGGCATCGACCACGTCCCGCAAAATCCGCAGGGCGCGAACCGTAATGTCTTCGAGATTGCCGATCGGAGTCGAGACGATGTAGAGCGTACCGGGCAAACACTATCATTAAAGATCGGACCGAGGGCATGCAAACTCTATCGGAATTTGGGCTCGAAGAAGCGCCGCTATACGTTCGCTGGACGCCTGAGGGTTCGCCGATTGCGATCGAGCTGCGGCTCGACGTGATGCCTCGCCTTCGAGCCGAAATCGAAGCAGCGGAGAAGCTGGGAATCGAAGTTGGCGGCCTGTTGATCGGATCGCCACCGAACGCAGTGGCCCCGGCGATTCGAATCGACGATTACGCCATGATTTCGCGGGGTCCGGACGACGGACCGGTTTTCATGGTTAACCCTCGCGAACACGACCGATTTCTGACCACGCGGTGGGAGGCCAGAACGAAAGGCCGCACGGGAGTCGGCTTTTTCAGGACGCACATCCGTCCGGGTCCACTTCGACCGTCGCTGGCCGATCGAACGTTGTTAGCCGCCCAGTTCAAGGACGATTCCTACATATTGTTGCTAATCGAAGGGCGTGAGCCTCGGCGCAGCGCTCTGTTTCTGGGTGCGCGCGCGAAGCTAGCTGACGAGCCGTCGGTCTCCGAGTTTCACTGGACTGAAGCCGAGTTTTCGGCGCTGCCGGAGAGTGTTCCAGCCATGCCTGCCGCGACAAAGCAGCCGCCTGGTGGACGCGCGGTGACATGGGCAGCAATTGTGCTTGTTTTCCTTCTGGCAGCCGCCGGATTTCTGCTTTTCCGCGCTGGATTTCCGCTGTCCTTTGGCGCAAGCCACAATATTGAGCTCTCGGCGGCGGGCGGCAACATTCTAACCATCACGTGGAACCATTCAGCACCCGACGTGGAAAAAGCTACGGCGGGCAGACTGGTCATCAGCGACGGACGGACTCAACGCGAAATTGCGATTGGAGAAGACGAGTTGCGGCTCGGGACCATTGAATACCAGAGAGCGACGGATGAAGTAAAGGTGACGCTCGAGCTTGAAATGCCCTCGGCGACATCTGTGACTCAGTCGGTCACCTGGCACGCATAGACCCTGGAAGCCGCAACGCGATTTTCAGCCGGCAACGGCGCAAGAGACGCCCGGACCGGCATGCTGGCATGCCTTATCAGGCGTGCCGCAAAAGTAAATTGAATTCGCCGCTCTTGGCGTCGAGAATCACGGTCGCTCCGGGCGGGACCTGTCCCTGGGAGACCAGCGCTGCCACAGGCTGGATGAAGTTCCGCTGGACCGTACGCTTCAACTCGCGCGCGCCGAAATCCACGCTGGTCCCTTGGTCCAGCAGCAGATTCCGTGCGGCAACCGTGCACTGGATCCGGAAGCCTCGCATACCGAGTCTGTGCTGGATCAAGCTTGTGAAGCCGGAGAAGATGTGATCGAGAATCTGACCACATGCGTCGCGGTCGAGCGGCTTGTAGGTGATCACAGAATCGATGCGGTTTACAAACTCAGGCGAGAACTTGTTGCGAACCGCTCCCATTCCGATGCTCGCGGCTTTGTCCGCGTTCGTGGGGTCCGGGGCCGGCAGCATAGCTTCGAAACCGAAGTCGGGTTTGTTGGCCCTCTGAATCGCTTTTGCGCCGAGGTTGCTGGTGAGGAAGATCAGGCAGCGCTCGAAATTGACTGTGGTGTTATCGCCCAGCCGCAGGGTCGCCTTATCCAGAATTCCGAGCAGCAGACGCGTCATCGAGGGCGCGGCTTTCTCGATTTCATCGAAGAGGATGATGGAGATGTCCGAGTCGTCGCTGGCAACGCTGTTGACCTTTGCCTGGTTGAGCATGGCCTGAGTTTCGCGATGGCCCAGGTATCCGGGAGGAGCACCGATCAGCTTGGCAACTTCGTGTTCCATCTGAAACTCGCCACAATCGACCTTCAGCAGATTTTTGCTGCTGCCGTGGAGCACCTCAGCGAGAGCCTCGACTGTGCGAGTCTTTCCGGTACCGGTGGGGCCCAGGAGCAACACTGTTCCGATAGGACGTCCTTCGGGCGACAGGCCCGCCTGATGCATCTGGACGAAGGGCAGGATTTTTTCGATAGCCTCTGGCTGCCCAACCAGAAGTTCATTCATTCGCGCGGCCAGACCGTCTGAATTTTCTGGCAGGATGGGACGCCGGGTACGTCCAGTCAGGGTGTAAGATCGCATCTGCGTTTTGGTTCGGTGCCTCGCTGCCGGGCGTGCGACTCGGCTGCGGAGACGATTCCTTTCGCTCGCGAGTGTAGCCGCCGCTCGAGACCAATCCGGAACGCGCAGAAGGGCGCGCCGAGCCGGCAATTGACAGCTCGCGCCAGTTGTATCAACGACTTGCGGGGCCGTTCAGAGGCTCAAAATTTTTGTTCGATTATTGTGACTGCGGGGCAGCTTACATCATGGCGACCGGCGGAGCAGGTTCGTCCGGCCGCCCGGCGTTCGATAGCGGCGTACGAATCATGACGAACGCAAGCAGGACGAGGACGCCGAGACCCAGCAGGTAGGAGGGGTGCTGGATGAACTGCAGGTGGGTACGGACGTCCTCGGGCGCGAACTGCAGGCCGGCCCAGACGAGACCGAGAATTGCCTCGCCCGCGATCAGGCCGGAACCGATGAGGACGCCGGTGTTCTCGACCCGGGCGCGTTGCGCTTCGTTATAGCCCCGCCGCTCCGCGATAGCATCGCCAATCCAGCGGAACAAACCTCCGATCCAGATGGCAAACGTTGTGCCAAAAGGCAGATACATACCAACCGAGACGATCATCGGGCTGCGGATACCCATCAGGATCATGGCGAGTCCGAAGAAGATGCCGACGAGCAGGAGCGGCCACGCCATATCGCCGCCCACAATGCCCTGTGCGAGCAGAGCCATCAGACCGGCTTGAGGGGCGGGGAGTTGCGCGTCTCCAAAGCCCGTACCGCCGGCGCGGATGTTGCCCTCGTGGAGCAGCACCAGCGGGAAGTACATGATGAGACTGGCCACGACCACAGCAATCAACTCGGCGATTTGAATGTTGCGTGGTGTTCCGCCGAGGATGTAGCCCGCTTTAAAGTCCTGCAGCAGTTCTCCGGCGACGGCTGACGAGACGCAAACAACAGCCGCGACTCCGAGCACTGCCGCAACTCCGCCCT
>JAFARV010000728.1 GCA_019245255.1 Acidobacteriaceae bacterium
CGCTCGGTCGAGTTGGCGGAAGACAATCCGGACCAGGGGCGTTCCGACCTCGAGGCGAGGCAATTTTCAGAACTCGATGCACTCGTCGGTATTGCAGCCAGTGGCAGGACGCCTTATGTCCTTGGCGGGATCGAGTACGCGCGGGCATTAGGAGCGCTAACTATAGGACTTTCGTGCACGCCCAACTCACTTTTAGCTCACGCGGCGGAGATCGCAATCACTCCGGCGCCTGGTCCTGAAGTCATCACCGGTTCGACGCGCATGCGGGCAGGCACAGCAACCAAGCTCGTCCTGAACATGCTGAGCACCGGAGTGATGATTCGGTTGGGTTATGTTTACGGCAATTTGATGGTGAACGTGCAGCCAACAAACGTGAAGCTTGCGGACCGCGCAGCACGCATTATCGCTTCCCTCACCGGGCTGACTTATGATGAAGCTTCGCGCCTGCTTTCGGAAACGGGCTCGGTTCGTACTGCCGTATTAATGAAGATGCGAAGCCTTTCCCGCAACGAAGCCGAACGTCGTCTCACTGCTTGTCGAGGCCGGTTACGCGAGGCGCTGCTTGAGCGGTAATGGATAGCTTTCGAATTGCCGGCGGCGTGCCGCTGCATGGCGAAGTACGCATCAGCGGGGCGAAAAACTCGGCGCTGCCCGCGCTTGCTGCCTGCCTCCTGACCGATGAATCTGTAATCCTGCATCGCATTCCCAGCGTGAGGGACATCGCCACGATGCAATCGCTGCTTGAATACACCGGAGCGGCGATAAGCACTTGCAGCGATAATGCGCTCCGTGTAGACGCGAGCAGGCTGGATCGCCCGGAGGCGCCATACGACGTTGTAAAGACGATGCGCGCTTCCAGTCTGGTGCTCGGCCCGCTTGTCGCCCGCACCGGCCGGGCTCGCGTTTCAATGCCGGGTGGATGCGCGATCGGAGCACGCCCGATCAATTTACACGTTGCCGCGCTGGAGCAATTGGGAGCAACAATCGAACAGTCGCACGGCTATGTGGAGGCGATCGCACCGCACGGATTGCAAGGCGGCCATGTGCACTTCGATCGCATCACGGTTACGGGCACCGAGGATGTATTGATGGCCGCAGTGCTTGCAAAGGGCGAAACGGTAATACGCAATGCCGCGCGGGAGCCCGAGGTGAAGGATCTCGCGGACCTGCTGGTGAAGATGGGCGCAAAGATTGAGGGCGCCGGAACATCGATCATCCGCATCCAGGGAGTCGAGCGCTTGCATGGCGCGCGGCACGCCATCATCCCGGACCGCATCGAGACAGGAACGTTTGCACTCGCGGCGGCCATGACCCATGGCGAATTGACGATTGCCGATTGCTTCCCGGAGCACATCGCGGCGCTGGTCTTCAAAATGGAACAGGCGGGAGCGGACATTGAGCAGCTGGATAGTCACACCTTACGCGTCCGCTGTGCGCGCAGGCCCAAATCCATCGATATGGCCACGGAAGAATACCCGGGCTTCGCGACTGATCTGCAGGCCCAGTACATGGCGTGGATGAGCACCGCGCAAGGGATCAGCTTCATTACTGAGACGATCTTCGAAAACCGCTTCATGCACGTGCTGGAGCTCGCGCGTCTCGGCGCCAATATCCGCACCGAAGGCCGTCAGGCGATCGTGGCGGGTGAAAATGAGCTGACCGGAGCCCAGGTGATCGCGTCCGACCTGCGCGCCAGCGCTTCGCTTGTGCTTGCTGCATTAGTCGCAAGAGGGGAAACGATTATCGATCGCGTTTATCATATGGACCGCGGCTATGAGCGAATCGAGGAGAAACTCGCCGGCGTCGGCGCAAAGATCGAACGCATACAATGAGCACGCCCGTCAAGCATCACAGTCCGGGATTTCTGGCAATCGTTAGCGATGCGAAAACGCGCATCCGCGAAATCGGTATCGAGGAATACAAGCGTCTGAAACAGCGCGGCGAGGCTGGCCAGCTTGTCGATGTTCGTGAGAAGGAAGAATTTGACAAGGCTCATGCCGCGGGCGCAATTCACCTCAGTAAGGGTGTGATTGAACGGGACATCGAGAAGACAATTCCGGATAAGAACGCAAAGCTGGTGCTGTATTGCGGCGGCGGTTACCGATCCGCTCTGGCGACCGACAATCTCCAGAAGATGGGATATACGAACGTCATCTCGCTGGATGGGGGATGGCGCGCGATCGAGGTTTCGGGTCTTCCGCTACAGCGCGCCGAGGTGTAACCGGCTGAGGTTCGAACGAGAACCGCCTCGGTCAGGCCAGAATACGTTCGACTTCGCGTGCCGCGGCCAGTAACTCACCGTCCGCGAATGGCTTCGCGATCAGCTGTAAACCAATTGGCATTCCGTTCGAATGTTTTCCGCATGGCAATGACAGTGCCGGCTCACCAATGAAGTTCAGCGAACGAACGAGTCGCGTCGTGGCCAGCCGTGTGTCTTCGGTGTCATTACCGATCTGGACCGTGCTCTGACCCACCGGCGGCGCGGTAATCGGAGTGGTCGGTGTAATCAGAAAATCGACAGTGTTCCACAGCGCATCAAATTCGCGCCGGAACAGTGTGCGGAGCCGCTGCGCGTTGACATACTCATGGCCTGCGAACATTCGGCCCTGTTGAATCAAAGCCCAGACATCGGCGCCAAAACGGTGCGGCTGAGTCTCCTCGGAGTACAGCGCTGCCACTTCGACGCCCTGCACAACTCGCGCCAGCGTGTTCGCCTCGTTCAGATCGGGTATCGCAACTTCCGTGACGACTCCGCCGGCCTGTTCTATTCGATCGCTTGCGCGATGAACGGCGTCGGAGACTTCCCGGTCGACACGCTCGAAGAAGAAGTTCTTCGGCAATCCGAATCGCAGGTCTTTAACAGTGTTGGCGAACCCGTTCCCGCGGGCCATTGTATCGAGACCGTTCATTACGTGCATCGCGAGCGCGCAATCGTCCACACAGGACCCGATCGGCCCGACGTGATCCAGACTCCATGCAAGCGGAAGAACGCCGTCGCTCGGCACAGTGCCGTAAGTTGGCTTGAATCCCACGACCCCGCAGTATGAAGCTGGAATGCGAACAGAACCGCCCGTGTCCGTACCGAGGCACATCGGGAGCAGTCCTGCCGCGACTGCGGCCGCGGACCCACCGCTGGATCCCCCCGGAATGCATGTGACATTTTGTGGATTGACGACGGCTCCGAAATGAGGATTGGCTGACGTAATCCCAAATGCGAGCTCATGCAGATTCGTTTTACCGACCGAAATTGCGCCGGCTTCACGCAACGCGGTGACTACCGCTGCGTCGCTCGTGGGAATGAAATTCCGATAAAGCAGAGAACCCGCAGTGGTGCGTACGCCCGCGGTACAAAACAGATCTTTGTAGGCGATCGGAATTCCGTGCAACGGTCCGCGATCGCATCCCTCCGCGAATTCACGGTCGCGTTCCGCAGCTTCTGCGAGTGCCTGTTCTCGCGTAACAGTGATGAAGGCTTTAAAGTCATCACGGGTCTCAACCCTGTTTAGAGTGTCTTGGATCAGCTCGAGGCAGGATAACTCGCGAGATCGCAGCGAGCGCCCGATTTCCGCTATGGTCATCTCAGATGAACGCGCAGCGCAGGCGCGATCGTCCAATCCAACTGCTCGACGGCCTCCCGAAGCTCGACACGCAGTCGATTGACGATGTCGTCATTCGTGCGGGTGGCCTGCATCTTGTTGATCATGGTTTCGCGTAAACGCTCGAGCGTAACGCCTTGACCGACCAACCACTGTGACGCGAACGTTTCGGGTTCTCGAAGTATGCCCGCCGCCAGGTGGGCACAGCTGATCATTCTGTCGTTCATCCGCTCGGCTTCCTCGGCGCCGTAAGCCAGGACGCGCTTCGCCCCGTTCGATAGCGGGATATCAACCGAGGTCTGGTGATGTATTTCGTTCCGGGATCGCTGCTCGAGTTCGCGGCGGAGCGATTCGATGGCGCCGCCCGGGAACATGCTTTTAATAACTTGACACTCCCGCAGCAAGCCTAATAATAGGTGTTCGGGTTCAATGTAATCGCCTCCCAGCGTGCTGGTCTCATAGCGTGCGAAAAATATGACCCGGCGAGCGCTTTCTTCATAGCGTTCGAACATGTGCTTCTATCGAGCATATATCCGGAGCACAAGAGCGAACGCTATCCT
>JAFARV010000729.1 GCA_019245255.1 Acidobacteriaceae bacterium
TGGCAGCATGTAACAGGTAGTAATTAGTCAGCTCGCCCGATTGAGCAATGGCCTCAATCTGCGCTAGACCTTCCTCCAGAGGGCCACTCATCGCAATTGCGACCGCGTGGTTCAGGGCGATCACTGGCGAGGGATAGATATCGACGAGACGCGCATAGAGCTCCGCAATGCGCTTCCAATCCGTATCTTTGACCGTCGCGGCCCGGGCGTGCACAGCGGCGATTGAAGCTTGCAACGCATAGAAGCCCGGCTCGCCGAGCCTCGACGCCCGCTCCAACACTAATGAACCTTCCGCAATTTTGTTAGCATCCCAGAGATGCCGGTCTTGCTCTTCCAAAGTGATCAGCTGGCCTTCGCGGACACGCGCATCGCGGCGGGAATCGTGCAGCAACATGAGCGCGAGGAGACCAAAGTTTTCCGGTTCATTCGGCAGTAACTCACACAATACACGTCCCAGCCGAATTGCTTCGCAACAGAGCTCTCCGCGGACCAGCCGATCACCTGCCGTTGCGACGTAGCCTTCATTGAAGATCAAATAAATGACGGCTTGGACAGACGCCAATCTCTCCGGGAGATCGCGAGCGGCGGGGACCTCATACGGTATCCCGGCGGCCTGAATCTTGCGTTTAGCGCGAACCAGACGTTGTGCAAGCGTGGGCTCCGGCAGAAGAAAGGCCTTTGCGATCTCCGCCGTGCTCAAGCCGCCGAGGGTGCGTAGAGTCAGCGCGATCTGGCTTTCGCGATTCAGCGCGGGATGACAGCACGTAAAAATCAGGCGAAGCCTGTCGTCCGGCAAATGCACAAACATGTCGTCTGATTGCTCCTCGGCCGGCAGATGCGAAACTGCCAGCTCGTAGACGAGCGAGTCCTCTTTCTCGCGCCGCGTGCGCTCACGGCGGCTCCTGTCGATCAGTCTTCGTTGAGCAGTTGCGGTAATCCATGCGGCCGGATTATCGGGAAGACCGTTCACAGGCCAGGAGGCGAGTGCAGCCGCGAACGCTTCCTGCATGGCCTCCTCAGCCGCGTCAAACGAACGAGAGATGCGTATCAGCGTTGCGATGATTCGCCCCGACTGCTCGCGGAAAATGGACTCGACCGTCTTGTCTGCACTCACGTCGAGGGAACTCGAGGAAGATCCGCCACCGGCCGAATCTCAACCCCACCCGGTTCCCCTTTGCAGCCAGTCGGCATTCGCTTGGCCCATTCGATCGCTTCGTTCAAATCCGCACATTCCAGGATGTAGAAACCAGCTAACTGTTCCTTGGTTTCGGCGAACGGTCCATCGAGGGTGACGGGTTTTTCTCCGTTCATGCGGACCGTTGTTGCGGTGCTACTGGGGTGAAGACCTTCAACCGCCAAAAGGATCTTCTTGTCGGTGGCCTCCTTCATCGTTGCGGCGTGCTCTCTTCGGATCTTTTCGCTTAGTTCAGGCGACCCGCCGTCCGGCAGTTCGCGGTTATACATCAGAAACATGTAGCGCATTATTTGCTCCTCGGTTTTGTGCTCGCTTCCTCTCAATTTTGCAATTAGTTTGCCGGGAAGCGCGGATCGGCCTTTATCTCGATGGTCTGCTTTACATGGCGATCCGTGTGGGCAGCGATGGCCAGCACCCACTGATAGGCATCCAAATCACCGAGCGCAGGATGTGCGACGACATGCCCGCGAAGATTGGCGTTTGTAGACACAAACAACTCCGTTTGCTGGCGGTCTGTCACAAACCGATCCAGCGCGGATTGCGGTGTCCAGCGTCCGGTTGGCACAATCGCGTCCGGCGCTTTCGCCTTTGTCGATCGATCAGGCACCTTGTCGAGAATCAGGGCATCGACGCGTTTTACGTCCCGATCGGCACTCCCGGCCGGCGCGTTCATCAGTTGCGGGCCACGCTTGGTAACGAAAAAATCTTCGACAAGGGCGAGATGCTCCACGACCTCGGCAGTGGACCAGCGGTCCGGGGCCGGTTTGAAAGTCCATTGAGCATCTGAAAGGCCCTTTACCTCCTGTAAGAGCGCGTTACGCGTTTGATTCAAGTAGGTGACGGCGCGATCGCGTTCCGCTGGTGTAATGTCCTGCCCAACGGCAGCACCGGTCAAACAAAGCCCGAGGGCTGTCACTGTCGCAAGTTCCG
>JAFARV010000797.1 GCA_019245255.1 Acidobacteriaceae bacterium
ATGCGCCATTTCCTCCTGGTAGCGTTCGGACCACGGCCACATTGCGACCCGAAACGCCGGATTTCCAGGCGCCAAACGCAGTATGGCGTCGCGCGCGATCTGCATGAAGAGACGGTCGTGCCGCTTCACGTTTTGAAGGAACGGGAGGGGTTGTTGACTTGCAGATGACCGCAGGAGCATGAGCTGTGATTCAATGCGGCGCATACCCGGAATCTGCATCGCACTTTGTACCACACCGCCAAGCAGGAGCATTTCCCGTGAGGCACTTACATGGTCCGCCCGAACGTAAAAGTCGCCGATCAGCCCCTTGCGGCCCTCGCACACGTAATACGAATAGCCTACGATTTCGCCACCGGATCGTAGCGCGCGGCCAGAGAGGGAACGGAGATGGAGGAAGCGTCGCAGCAGGTCCGCCGCGGGCCGAAAATCCCAAGCGAACCGGTGCTGCCAGACGTCAATTTCCTCCGCAAGCAAGGCATCAAGGTCGGCAGGTCCCAGCTGGGTTAAATCCACTAGCTCGCCGAACGGAGCTTCCCAAAGCGCCGACATGGAATCTCCGAAACGATCAGGCCTGGAGGACTGCAGAACCGGCGAGAGACGCTTCCCGTTGCTGGAAGAAGTGTGCAATGTTCTTGGTCGCCTGCCGGGTTCGATGGTTGTTTTCAATCAGACTGAAGCGGACAAAACCCTCGCCCATAGGACCGAAACCAATGCCCGGAGACACCGCGACCAGTGCCTCGGTCATCAGCAGCTTCGCGAATTCGAGAGAACCCATTTCGCGGAACGGCTCAGGAATCTGGGCCCAGACGAACATCGATCCCTTGGGCGGCGGCACGTGCCAGCCGGCACGCTCCAGGCCGTCAATCAAAACGTCCCGCCGAGAACGATAAACGTGGCAAATCTTGCGTGGCTCGTCTTCGCACTCACGCAGCGCAATGATGGATGCGATCTGTATCGGCTGGAAGATGCCGTAATCCAAATAGCTCTTAATTCTTGCAAGCGCGGCGATGAGCTTGCGGTTTCCAAGGCAGAAGCCGACACGCCACCCGGCCATGTTGTAGCTCTTCGTCATCGAGTAGATCTCAACCGCATGCTCCGCGGCACCTGGAATTTCGAGAATACTCGGCGGCCTGTACCCGTCGAACCCGAGTTCAGCGTATGCGAAATCGTGAATGATGTAGGACCCATGCCGGCGCGCCAATTCAACGATTTCCCGCATAAACTCGAGGTCAACACATTGCGTGGTCGGATTGTGAGGAAAGGAAATTAAAATGACCTTAGGCGTTTTTGCGCTGGTCCGGTACAGATCTTTCAGGCCCTGTAGAAACGTGGCCGGATCCGGCATCGGGAGCATGCAGGCATCGCCCTCGGCCATAATCACCCCATATTGATGGATGGGATATGCCGGGTTCGGCGAGACTACGATATCCCCGGGACCAATAATGGCAAATAGCAGATGTGCCAGCGCATCCTTCGCACCGATTGTCACGATGGCTTCGGTCTCGGGATCGAGCGCAACTCCGTACTGCTTCTGATAGCGGGCGACGATCGCCTGCCGCAGGTTCGGGATACCGCGCGAGAGAGAGTATCGGTGATTCCGTGGATTTCGAGCCGCTTCGATGAGCTTGTCCACCACCGGCTGAGGTGTAGCGCCGTCCGGGTTACCCATGCCCATATCCACTATGTCGAGGTTTGCCGCACGTGCTTTTGCCTTCATCTCGTTGATCACTGCGAAGACGTAAGGCGGAAGCTTTTTAATGCGGTAAAACTCGTCGGTCGAAACAGGCATACTTCACTTCAGTGTAAACAAGATGCTCCGATCACGTTCTGGAATTTCTAAATTTTTTTGGGCTTACATGTTTAGTGAGCGGGTGAATCAGGCGCCGCGATAACCTGTCAGTCGGTTCGCATGAAAACCTTCGTCAGCATTCTTCTCCTCGCAACCGCTCATTTGGATGCGGCTCAAAGTATCGAGCAGCGTTTCGCGGAGCTCCGCAAAAGCCCGCCGGAGCTGTACGCATTTCTGCTTCGTATGCCGAAGGGAGGCGACTTGCATAACCATCTGAGCGGGGCTATCTACGCGGAGGAGTTTCTCGAACAGGCAAAGGATGAATCTTATTGCGTGGATACGAATTTGGAGGTGATTGCACCACCGGCGCGAGCGCAGTATTGCATTTCCGGCGAGGTCCCGGCTTCGGTAGCAGAGCGGGTGAACGAGATTCGAAATCATTTCATCGATGGCGTTTCCATGCGCAACTTTGTACCGGGGCCGGCGTCCGCACATGACCACTTCTTTTCGTCGTTCGCCAAGTTCGGTGCGGTCAGCGAATCGCACCTTGGAGATGCCGTCGCACGTTTAGCACGTCGCGCCGCCGAGCAGAACGAATCCTACCTGGAACTGATGACTGTAAATGGCGCAGATGCCGTTCACAGTGTCGCCGCCAAAGTCCCGCTCACCGATTTTGAGACGACACGCCGGAAACTGCTGGACGCCGGCATCGAGCAGCAGGTTGCAGAGCTTCACAAGCAAGTGGACACGATTGAAGGCGAACGCATTCACAGTCTTCATTGCGATTCAGAACCGGATTCAGCCCCCTGCCGCGTCACGGTTCGGTATCAATACTACGTTCTTAGAGAGTTCCCAAAGGAGCAGGTCTTCGCGCAGACGCTGGCGGGCTTCATGCTGTCCGCCACGGATGCTCGTGTGGTCGGAGTGAATTTCGTTCAGCCCGAAGACGGTTACACCTCGATGCACGATTACGACCTGCACATGCATATGGTCGATTTTGCGAAACATCTGTACCCAAGCGTTCACGTCTCGCTCCATGCCGGCGAAATTACCTCCGGCCTGGTACCTCCTGAAGGACTTCGATTTCATATCCGTGAAGCGATCGAGGTCGGTCACGCCGAGCGGATCGGACATGGCGTTGACATCATGTACGAAACCGGCTCGGTGAAGAC
>JAFARV010000944.1 GCA_019245255.1 Acidobacteriaceae bacterium
TCCACATCTGCCCCGTGTCCGTGCAACGTGACGCCGCCCTTCACGTTTGAGCACCGCAGGTCATCGCTCTTGCGTGTATTCACGTTCACATCACCGTCGACGTCCTGAATGCGGACGCTTCCGCTGTCAGTACTCAAATCGACACCACCTGTTATGGAAGTGATGTCGAAATCGCCCGAACGCCCATTGGCCTCGATGCTCGCTCCCCTTGGCACAGTGATGTCGAGGTTGCTGGAAACTTGTGTTTTGTCGCCGGCCCGATCCTGATTGCAGCGGATGAAGACCGTGGTCCCTTCGACGACCACATCGACCGGCGTAATCTGATTCGCCTGGTCGGCAGCGGAGACATCCAGCGCACGGATCGTCTTTCGACCACCAACTGAAATGTCTGGTGTATCGGAGCCAACGATTTTGGCATCACCGCGGAAGTTCTCGATTACAACCCGCGGCTTGTTGCCAGCGGTTCTGTTAACGGTGTCGAACGCATAATCATGAGCCTGGCCGAACATATCCATGCTGCGGCCGAACACAACATTGTGCTGCCACCAGGCACCTGGCCGATGCCATTCCCAACTCATGAGGCCGATCAGGACAATCAGGAGCACGACTCCCCAGCCGCCCGCCGATACTCCGTTGGGAGGAATCGGGCCGGCGCCTAAGGCACGGACGAAAATCTCAAACAACTGCAGCACGCCCCAGAGGATCAGGAAATACGGCCAGTACTGCGAAATGATCGCGCCGATGTTGAAATCGGGAGACAGCGAGTGTGCGAGAAACAGAACACCTATGGCAATCAGCACCAGCGGTCCGCCTATTGATGGACGAGGTCTCACCGCCGTACACCTCGACCTGGAGGCGGAGGCGGCGGCGGATAGGGCGTCCCTGTATATGGCATCCCGGGAAATGTTTGTGAATGAGGCACGATGAGACGCTCAATGAGTTTCATGACGCCAAGCACAATTAGAATGACCGGCCAGGATCGCCAAATTGACAACATGCCCGCTTGTTGCATCGCGAACAGCGCGCCGACGGTGATTAGCATCACCGGACCCCTTGCGGCCTGGACAACGGCCGCTGCCCTACCGCCGTTCATGGAAGGTCTCCACAATGCCCGAAGAGTCCCGAGCATCCCGATTCCGTAAGGCGAGCCTGGACCCGCCTCCCAGCCGCGAGTACAGCATTACCGCGCCAATGATGATCAGGATAATCGGCCAAAAACGGCCTAATTCACGAAACGGAACCACATGCAGCGAGTCGAGCAGGAACAGAACTCCGACGAGAATCAGAACGATAGGTCCGATCGGCGCGCGAGCTGGCGCGCGATTGGGATCAAAGAAGGCGGACCATTCGTCGATCGGCAACCCGAGCTGTCGTTTGCGAGCCGTGTGATATGCCTCGAACGGCATATAGAAGTAAAAAGCGGCTAAGACCATCGCGATCAGACCCTGACCCGCACTGTTGCCCGCCGCGTCAGTCAGGCTGATGAGCGCGCCGAATATCAAGGCGTGCGTTAAGCCTTTTACGTATTGAGTATTGTAGATGGCTCCAACACCTGGAATCAGGCCGCAGAGGAAGGCGAGCCCAGGTGACGTGTGCACGCCTGGAACGGGGGGCGGCTGCACGTACGGATTCGGGGCCACGGGATCCGGCGGGGGTGGCGGCGTATAGGCGCTGACTGGTACGTGCTCCGGACAGAAGACTGTCCCTTCTGCTGGCCGCTGGCACTCACTGCACAGCCCTCTGCCGCAACCGCGGCAGTACGCCACTGCTGGCGTAGTCGGGTGTAAGTAGCAGTTCATTGTTGGTTCCTCTTTTCCGGCGCATTTGCTTCGCCGGCCTTCTTTCCAGAGCGGTTCACACCAGGCCCGCTCCCCTGACGCCTGTTGTCCTGGGCGGCGGCATCCTGGGCTTGCTCCAGTTGCCGAAGCTGGCTCTCAACCTCATAGACAAGCCGGATATTTTCGTAATACTTCACGACGCGATCACGAACCCGGATCGCCTTGTCCTCAATGCCGTCCCAGACCCGAACGGGGCTCAGGTCCGCTGCCTGAATATCTTGTACGCGAGCGCCCGTGCAACGCTCCAACATGCCGAACGAGATTACGGTCATTGCCAATCCCATCGCAAATTTGGGTTGTAAAAGCGGCTGCAGCCACTTGGAGGTCAGGCGGCTCAGCAACCCCGGTTGTTCCCAGACTTGGCGCGCACGGCCTACAGGCGCCTGAAAGGCAATACGAGTCAGCAGATCCTCCGGCGGTTCCACCGCAGGAAACCGGCTCAGTGCTGCCAGGCCCTCACGAGCTTCTTCCATGAACAGCGCGCAAGCCGGACATGTCGAAGCATGCTCGTCAACCGCCGCCCGCAAATCGGACGCGAGAGTGCCGTCGATGTAATCGGCAAGCCAGATCTCGACGTCCGAGCATTTCATAGATTTCTATACCGTCACTCGATTGCGCCTCAAAATACGCGCCAGTTCCGCACGGCCACGATTGAGCCGCGACTTGACAGTTCCCTCCGGCACATCCAAAACACGCGCGATCTCGCGATACTCCAGCTCTTGTAAATCGCGAAGAATCACTGTCTCGCGTAGTTCGGGAGACAGCTTCTCGAGCGCAATCTGAAGGAGTTCGCTGGCTTCGCGCCCGGCAAGCAGGCCATCCGCTCTCGCATACTGTGCCGTCCGCTCCTCGAGCACCGGCAACTTCTCTTCAAGAGAGTCGGTGGCTCGATCATGTTTGGTACGACGATAATGATCGACCAGCAGATTGCGCGTCAATCGGGTCAACCAGACTGTAAACGAGCCCTCACCAGCGCGAAAACTCGCCAGGCTTTTGAAGACCCGCAGGAACACGTCCTGGGTCAAATCCTGAGCCTCGTTTTCGCGATTGGTGAACCGGTAACAGATCGAATACACACGCTTGGTGTACGTCTTCACCAATTCATCCCAAGCGCCTTGTTCGCCGGCAAGGCAGCGCTCGACAAGGCTCGTTTCGGCGTCCACCTGTCGTTTCCTGGCCGACGCAGCGAGCGAGCTCCAACTCCAGGGAGCGCTCGTTACATTCGAGCCTAATGGAGTCTTTAAGTGTATCGAAACGGTTGCGGCTGCCGCGAGCGACATGGGTGAATTTTCCGATAGCTGGCCCACACTAGGCCAGCTACCCAGAGATACGAGAATGCTAGGGGTAAAGTTCGAACCTGCTTGGATTTACCCGCGCTCCTGCTACCCCCCAATCGCGTACATGGGCCTTTGCGGTGCAACGAAAGAAGATCGGTTAATTTCGTGACCAGCCCACTTCTCCCAAACCGTGCAGCGGATCGCGGTTTCGAGCGCTTCTTCCTGATCGGAGCGCCCCAGGAGCGGCTTTATGTCTGTTTCTTCGTGTGCGAAGAGGCAGTATCGCAGCTTGCCGTCAGCCGTCAGTCGCAGACGGTTACAGTTCAGGCAAAAAGGGCGGCTGACAGACGCGATGAAGCCGACCCGATGCCCATCCGGGAACTGGTACTCGGTTGCGGGCGCTCGAGGATCGGCATCCGGGACCGGCGTGAGCCGGCCGAATTCCCGGGCCAGCAACCCGATCATCTGGTCCGCGGTCAAGACTCGATGGAGCGACCATAGGTGCTGCGCGTCTAAGGGCATGAACTCGATGAATCGAGCCTCAAAGCGGCGTTCCCTGGCAAACCTCACCAGTTCGATGACGTCCGGCTCGGAGAGGTCCTTGATGGCTACAGCGTTCAGCTTGATATTGCGAAACCCCGCAGTTTCGGCTGCTTCGATGCCTTGCAACACGCGGTCAAGTACATCTCGGCGAGTGATTGTCCGGAAGCGTTCACGGTCGAGCGTATCCAGGTGAACGTTTAGCCTTC
>JAFARV010000071.1 GCA_019245255.1 Acidobacteriaceae bacterium
CTCAGCACCGCTGTTTCTACAGCCTGAAACGACTGGTCCGTTGTGTCCTGCGCATATCCATTACTCGGTAACAGAATGTTCGGAGTAAGTTGAATCTGCGGGATGTTGAAACTGCCTATGTGCGCCAACAACCGGTCGTTGTCCAGATAGGCGTATCGGAAGCTGAGAGTGTTGTTTGCGCCGAGCTGATAATCAACCCTGGGGCTGAACGTCGTGCGGCGCTGCGGAGTGGAATAGAAGCTCTGATAAGAGTAGCTGCTCAATAAATCGGATGTGGGGAGGCTCGCAGTAATGATGCCGTTGTCGTCAATATTGCGGCGCTCCACATCGATGAAGAAACTGGCGTGTTTGCCCAGCGGGCCGCTTACATTTCCGCCAAACAACTGAGTCCGGAATGGCGGATTGGTCGTGAGAAATGGATTGCGCGAATTCCAGACGCCGTCACTGATGTCGTAATAACCTTGCCCATGGAATCTGTCGCTCCCCGGTTTTGTGAAGATCTGGATACGGCTGAATCCCAGCTTGTCGAACTCTGCCGAGAACGGATTTGAGTTAATGCGGATCTCACGAATCGTTGCTTTCGGAGGAAGCCGTCCCCCCGTGAAGCCGTCCACGTAAATCTGTGTCCCGCCCGGTCCGGCTGATGGGCCCGCAAGCGCCTCCAGATCTGCTTGCAGATCGTCGGGGTCGTCGGGAAGAGCGTCGAGATCCTCCTGGCGCAGTACCAGCGCCGTGGCATTATTTGCAGCCTCAGTACTCACCTGGTTTTCGACGTTCTCGTTGACAGTAACTTCTTCCTTCTGTTCTCGTACGGTCATGATCACGTTACCCACCACGGGCTGACCCGCAACCACAGTGACCGTTATTGGTTTAACCGGACGCAGCCCGCTATAGGTGGCGGTGATCGTGTAGGTACCGGGCTTTACTCCTCGAAGGATGTAGCTTCCGTCGGCGCCCGTTGTCGTGTTTTGACTCGTTCCGTTACTGTTCGACAGCGTGACTGTCGCTCCGGGTATGACACCGCCGGTGTCGTCCTTTACCGTACCGCGGACGATACCGCGGGCCTGTGCCGCTGGTGCCGGAGTCTGCGCAAGCGCGGTTCCGGCCATTGCCGCACTGCCGCATAGCAGACAAAGCAAGCTGATAATCCGTAGTTGGTTCTGCATTCGTCTTCGGTTAATCTCTCGATTCGAGTGTGTTACTGCGCGGGAATCGCCATGTCAAGCGACCAATCCCCGGCGAGCGATTGCCCCTGCCGTGGCGGCGCAGATTGAAAGATCGGCTCGACGCCCGCAATGACTGCGGACGCGATCAACTGGTTCGCTTCCCCCTTCGCCGCTCCAGTGATTACAACGGCGTCGCCGGGCTTTAGATCAGAGAGGTTGATTTCGGGCAATCGCTCCAGCATGTGAGAGAGATCGCCGCTTCGCGCGCCTGCCATTCCGCCTTCACCTGCTGCCGGCCCTTGTCCGGCGCCCTGCCAGTGGGACGGTGGACCACCGCCGCTTCCATCCGGTGTGCCCGCGGAACGGACCGCGGGATTAACGCGGCGTGCAAGCATCACTGCCATGGGCGGCGGGAGCTTTCGAAACATGGTATCCGGATTGAGCGAAACCTGTACGGACTGCTTCGACTGCAGATCGCGGACGGTGATTTGGTTCGCATCTGCTGAAATTGACGTGATCACCGCCGGAATCGTGCGGAATGATCCGGAATAGATTTTGCTCGCCTCGATCGTACCTGCCTCGTCGTTCTTTTGTCCGAGGACGCGCACCTGATCGCCCGGACGTATGTCTCCGAACTGAGAAGAAGCGGGCGTTTTCGGAGTGTCCGGAGAGTAACGCGTGAATTTGGTTTCCCCCGAGGTTTTGACGGTAATGGGTTTCGGTCCCGCAGGAGTTCGGACACTCACTTGAAGCGCAGACGCGATCGGATCGATACTCACGACCGTACCTGCGGTGCTATTTTGCCAGGCTGCGGCCTCCTCCTGATGCGCCCTCGCCAGGTCACGGGCGGACATTAAAAGAACGCTCCGCGCGGGAGTCGGATTCACTTCGGCATCGGCTGTGAAATAGCGGATATCGACACGGTCTCCAACCGCGAGGTCGCCGGCCGTTATGCGAACGGCATTTTTAAGGTCTTTCGCGCCAGGCTCAACTCGCAGCAGCGTATGGGTGTTCGTTAGCGAAAACTCGCGCTCAGCGGCGATTTTGTCGTCTTTCACGGTGACGGTTTGGGCCGCTGGGTCAGTCGCTGTTACCGCGCCCATGGTGTGTAGGGTGGGTTTCGCTGCGCCTGTTGAGGTTTCCTGCCCGGCTGCGCCAAAAAGGCCCAGCGCCAGAAACGCGAACGATGCGCGGAGAGCACGTTTCAAAGCCCGTCGTGAGTAGACGCCCACATCACTTAGGGCGATGCAACAGCCCGAGAAGTTACAGTTCAAGGCATCCGAAAGGCTGAATGGGGGGTTGAGAAAGAGACTTATGCGGCCGGCTATTTCTAAGGAGGGCTAGCAGGAAATAGCCGGCCAACCGGCTGGCATGCGTTACGCTGCGTTGACGAGGATGTCTTCGAACATCTCGTTCGCGTCGTCCCGATTCCTGTCGGCTTGTTCCTGACACTGAATGCAGAACGGAGCCCACGGCACTGCCGCCAGCCGCTTAGGGCTGATGTCTTCTTCACAATGTAGACAAACACCGAATGAACCCTCGTCTATTCGACGAAGAGCTGATCGTACGTTGCGGAGCAGGTTCGATTCACGATCCAGATTCCTGATCGCCAGTTCCCGCTCTGCGGCGTGTTGCACTTCATCCAGTGCATCAGCGCTCTTCTCAATCGTGATCGCATCACGATTGCGAACGATTCGCTCTAACTCGTCCCGCTTTGTTTCCAGGATCCTTTTAAAATTGTTCAGCTCGGCCTTCGTCATTTTTGTTTTCTCCTTATTACCGACTAGCGCTCACCGCAAAAGATTCGGATCGCTAAGTCTACCGCTTAGACGCAATTCCCCTCGACAGGGTTCGAAAAGTTCCGCACGTTCGTCTCCGGCCATGAATCCACTGCAAACCATGTGGGGTCGGATAGATGCTGATCGCACCGCCTCAGCTTTGTTCGAAGCAAGGTCGTTTCGCAACGAACTCTGAACGCGCGATTCTGAGTAACCGGAAAGACTCTGCTTTTCGGATTTCCGAATCATACCACACCGCCCAAGCAATTTGTGCACCACTTTTTCGCTGCCCGTTTGTTTTTGCACCACGCCACCAGCACCGTTCACTCCCCTACATTACCCAGCTACTCGGCGTCATTTCCCGCCGCATCGTCAAGTTATTCCTGCGCAAGCAGTTGCTGAGTATTGCAGTCCTTATCGGACGTTTCTTACCGAGCAAGAGGATAAAAATTGACCGCATCGGAGGTGCCGGTGAGCGCCCTCTTTCGTCGAGTTGTCGGCGCTCCCTGTCCACTTTCGCAACAACTGGGGCGCTTGCTAGCCGCCGCGAACGGAAGAAATCTCTCGCCCGGCAGGAAAGAAAGTAAGGGTGGGTTTCTAGCTGTTGATGCCGTCGAACGCGCGCTCGATTTCTGCGCGAGCTTCCGGCGGCGATGGCATTAAGGGAAGACGGGGCCGGCCTCCGTAATAGCCCTTGATGTCCATCAGGTGCTTTAGCCCGGGAATGCCGTGGACACCCGGAACCAGTTTTGCCCCGCTGAGCAATCGCTGCTGCCAATCGCGGGCGGCTTCCTCCTGCCGCATCCGAAACGCTTCCCATACAGTGACGCAGGCGTACGGAACTGCGTTCGCGATTGCAAGAATCGCGCCGACTGCGCCGGCGTACAGAGCGTCGCAAAAGGTCATTCCGGATCCGGACAGGATCTGAAATCCCGCTTTGACAGCTCCGGCTGTTTCCTTCAGTTTCTCGACGTTTCCGGAGCTGTCCTTCATACCGATAATGTTCGGATGATGTGAAAGCTCGGCGACCACATCTACAGGCACGTCATACCCGGTCACCCTCGGCATGTTATAGATCAGAATCGGCAGCTTTGACTCGTCCGCAATCGCTCGGAAGTAAAGCTTCTGCGTGTCGGGGCATTGGGCTTGACTCTTGTAGTAGTACGGAGTCAAAGCGAGCCCGACGTGATAGCCGATCTCCGAGGCCATGTTTACCAAACGAACGGTTTCGCGTACGCTTTCCTGCCCGACGCCTGCGATCAGTGTTTTGCCATTCGAAGCCAATCCGGCTACGCACGACAGCACATCCAGTTTCTCGTTAAAGCTCATTAGCGGCGATTCGCCCGTTGACCCGCACACGGTGTAACCCGCAAGAGCAATCTGGTTCAGCTTGCGGATGTTGACCGCGAGCTTCTCTTTGTGGATTTCACCGCTCTCGTCGAAACAAGTGGTCAGGGCTGGGAAGATACCTTGCAGCTTCATAAAAGGAAAAAGGCCTGCGGGCACACCTGGCGCCTGCAGGCCTCGCTCGAATTAATTCTACTTATTTGGCGATGAACGTGATGACGAGTGTATACAGCGCGAGTGACTCGATCAGCACGAGACCGAGGATGAGTGCGACACGGATCGCGGCGACAGCTCCGGGGTTGCGGGCCATGGCCTCTGCGGCAGACGCTGTTGCGCGGCCCTGTCCGAGGCCGCAAAGGCCCGACGCAATGCCCATAGCAAGATACGCGGCAGCTTTATGGTAGGACTCCGGTCCGGCTGCAGCCCCGCCCTGATCCTGAGCGAAAATCGGGCTCGCCAGCGCTAACAGCGTAAAGGCGAGCAACGTCAGTTTACTTTTCATTTGTCTCTCCTATGAAATTGCGACCAGGAGGTGGTTCGACACCGTGCGTTGGGACGCCGGGCGCTCACGCTGGAAGCTGATTAGGCCTTGGTTATGGTGATTAGTGCTCGTGCGAAACGGCCCCGCCAACGTAGACCATCGCGAGCAGCATAAAAATGTATGCCTGCAACAGTGCCACGAACGCATGCAGGCCAATAAAAGCCACGGGAATAATAATTTTCGTCAGAGCTATGAATGTCAGATAAACTT
>JAFARV010000081.1 GCA_019245255.1 Acidobacteriaceae bacterium
TCGGGGATGCGCACACGGTGTCCTTCTTCCCCGGCTCGCAGGCGAACGACGGAGCGGCGTTCGACGAGAATGGGCGCCGGCCGATGCAGCGGATCGATCGGTACTTCTTCGTGAACCTCATGAGGAATTCCGTTGTCCCACCAGCCAAGGACGCCGCGAACGGCAATGACGAGACCTACCGCGCCGACGGTCCAGTGCGTTAACAATCCTGCAAACAGCAATGTGAGCCCGAACGAAAAAACGATGGGCCAGAACGTGGGCGCCGGCAGTTGAATGTGGCTAGATTCCGTACGCTCGCCCGCTTCTCCGTGATGAGTCTCTATGTCCATGGCTACGCGTTCCTATCTGCCGATCAGATATACGACGGTGAAGACAACGACCCAAACAGCATCGACGAAATGCCAGTACCAGGACAGGAAGATGATCCGCCGCGTCTGAGTTTCGATCGGAAATCCGCGCAGGGTCAGAAACAGTGTCAACAACAGGAAGAATAGTCCCACCGTAACGTGGCTCGCGTGCAGCCCGACGAGCGAATAAAACGTCGTACCGAAGAGATTGGTGGCGATGGTGAGGTGATCTTCGTATATCAGTTTCCGCCATTCGAGGCCGGTAGCGGTGAGGAATTCGGCGCCGAGAAGAATGGTAATGAACAGCCAGACCTTGAATCTGGCCACGTTGTTGTGCACGAGCGAGTGTTCGGCCATGTAGACGGTGAAACTGCTCGAAAGCAGACAGATGGTGGCGATGATAGGAACTTCGAGAACATCCTTGGGATAGGGTCCCGTGAGGCTCTTACCTGTGTAAATGACATAGGCGGCGACGAACATCGAAAACAGAGCCGTCTCGGTGATGATCAGCATGATGATGCCGACCGTGCCGCGGTCAGGAGTCGTCCACTCGCGTTCGAGGGCAAGAGCGTTGAGAGCAACAGCGTTGTCAGCCATCGTTATTCAAACTTCCAGTCCGGATCCTGTGGGTGCTTCAGATCCCAAAGCGGGCGGCTGCTCCGGACGACGGGGAGCTTTTCGTAGTTATATTCAGGAGGCGGGGACGTAGTGGACCACTCGAGGGTCCAGGCATCCCAGGGGTCGTCGCCGGCGGGCTGCCCTTTGATAGCCGAGTGAACCATATTCCAGACAAAGATCAGAATCGCTGGAATCTGAAACAGCAGTCCGAGGGTAGAGATGAGATTGAAGAGCTCCCAGCCGCGACCCGGCGAGTAAGTGTAGATCCGGCGGGGCATTCCCAGGAATCCGAGGAAGTGCTGAGGAATGAACGTCACGTTTACACCGATGGTGAACAGCCAGAAATGCCACTTCCCCAGTTTCTCGTTGTACATGCGTCCGATGGCCTTTGGATACCAGTAGTAGATTCCGGCAAACAAGCCGAACACGAGCCCGAGCACAAGCGTGAAGTGGAAATGCGCCACAACGAAGTAAGAATCGTGTAACTGCCAGTCAAATGGGGCAACCGCAAGCATGATGCCGGTCAGTCCGGCAGTGAGAAACTGGAACAGGAACGCGCAGCAGAAGAGTAAGGGCGTGTCGAAACGGAGCTTGCCTCCGTACATGGTCGCGGTCCAGTTGAAGATTTTGATTCCGGTGGGAATGCCGACCAGCATGGAGGAAGCAGCAAAGAAGGTATTGCCCCAGGAAGTCATGCCGACAGCAAACATATGATGGGCCCAGACTCCCATGCTGATGAATCCGATGGCGACCACTGCACCGACCATAGCGGGGCGCCCGAATAGCGGCTTGCGGGAAAAAATCGGAATTACCTCGGACAGGATGGCGAAGGCCGGGAAGATGAGGATATAGACTTCCGGGTGACCGAAGATCCAGAACAAATGCTGCCAGAAAACGGCCGAGCCTCCGGCTTGGGTATCGAAGAAGTGCGCGCCCAGCTGCCTGTCGAGTTCGAGCATGATCTGAGCTGCAGAGAGCGGCGGAAGCGCGAGCAGGATAATCCAGGAGTCGACCACCATCACCCACACGAACATCGGCATCCGGCTGAGCGTCATGCCCGGGCAGCGCAGGGAGAATGCCGTAGCGATGACGTTGATCGCGCTGGCAATACTGCCAAAGCCTGAGACGAGAATGCCAAGCGCCCAATAATCGGACGCAGATCCATGTGAGAACGCACTTTCAGTCAGCGGCGCATAGGCGAACCAGCCCACGTCGGGGGCGGAGCCCGCTCCGGATAGACCGCCGCCTCCCAGATAGCTGTAGTAGAGAAGAAAGCCGCCGAAAAGAAATATCCAAAAGCCGAATGCATTCAAGCGCGGGAACGCCATATCGCGCGCGCCGATCATCAGGGGTACCAGGTAGTTCGCGAAGCCTGCAACGAAGGGCATTCCAACGAGGAACACCATGGTCGTGCCGTGCATAGTAAACAGGCGATTAAAGGTTTCGGGGCTGACGAGGTGGTTATTCGGAACCGCGAGTTGAAGCCGGATAACCGTGGCCATGATGCCGGCAATCACCAAGAACAACAGCGCCGAGACGATATACATCAGTCCGAGGCGTTTGTGGTCAACGGTTGCGACCCATTTGTAGAGTGTCTCTGAGAATGAGAACTCACGAACCTTCTCGCGTGGCCTCTCGAGCGGATAATCAACGGTCGCCATAGTAGTGGGACTAATTTAACGCTTGCAGGTAAGAAACCACCTGGGTCAATTCATCATTCGTCAGTTTCATGCTGGGCATCAAGCAACCGGGCTTAGCGTCCTGTGGATCGTTTATCCAGTTGCGCAGATCCTGCTCGTCATTTACGAGAGCTCCGGAGGCGAGGGTTTGCCGGGTTCTCAGGTGAGTCAAATCCGGGCCGAAGCTACCGGCAGCGGACGTGCCACGAACAGCGTGACAGTTGACGCACGCGAGGGATTCAAAGACGGCTTTTGCCTGTTGCATGTTACCCCGAATCTGCTGCGGCTGCTGTTGCGCGGCGGCCCAACGATTGAAGTCCTCCGGGGTTTGGGCGATTACCCGGAGATACATTTTGGCGTGTTGCGTGCCGCAGTACTCGGCACAGTTCCCGATATAGACACCGGGTTCACGCGGATCGATCCAGGCAAAGTTCTGACGGTTCGGTATGAGATCCGTTTTGCCTGCCAGTTCCGGCACCCAGAAGCTGTGGATGACGTCGACGCTTTCAAGGGTAAGATAAGTGGCCGTCTTTCCGTCCGGGGATGCGGGTACATGGATTTCGTTCGCCGTGCGCACATTGTAGTCGGGATAGTAAACTTCCCACCACCACTGGTGCCCGATCAAGGTGACTTTCAGAGTAGCCGGTGGTGGGCCGGCATTCTCGACCGCGGCAATTACGCGTGCCGACACGCCGATGAGGACGAAGACGATGAGAATGGGAATGACCGTCCACGCGGCCTCAATCTGGTTGCTGCCATAAATCTGTGGGGGCTCCTGGTTGCTGGTGTCCCGCGGATTGCGGCGGAATCGGACGATGGTGTAGATGAGGAGACCTGCAACGGCTATGAAGATTGCGCCAGTGATGGCAAACGTCAGCAGTGCGACGTTTTTCTCGGCTTCAGCCGGAGTTGCCATGGGCTTGAAGATGTCCTGGATGCGGCGTTCAGGGACACCCGGGACCTGAACCTGAAGCAGGGCCCAGAGTTGTATTAACATTGCGCCAATCCTCCTGGTGGAAGCCGCAACATCCAATGTACTCCGCCAGGGGGTTCCATTACTTTTAGGAATTCTACGCGACCAGGGAGGGGCAACACAATAGTAAGTATGGCTTTAAGCGCACTGGAACGAGAGTTGGAAGGAATCCTGCTTCTTGCTCTGAACGGGTCGATCATTCTCGGAGAGGAATCCGCATTTCTTCAGAAAACGTTTGCTGACCTGCTTGAACGCGGGCAGAGAAACGTAGTTGCGGACTTGAAACATGTGGCCCGAATCGACAGCACGGGACTGGGAACTCTGGTTTACGGCCATACGAAGTTCGTCAAGGCCGGGGGCGCGCTGAAGCTTCTCAATTTATCGAAGCGACATATCGAACTGCTGGTATTAACTAAGCTGTCGACCATTTTCGAGATCTATGACGACGAGCAAAATGCGGTGGATAGTTTCTTCCCCGATCGCCGGGCACGTAAGTTCGACATTCTGACGTTTGTTAGGCAGCACGACATAGAGCCCTGAACCGGGTTTGCATTTTCATGCTGCGGTAACCTGAGGATGAGCGCGCCCGATACCAGAAGACGATGGCAAACATAGGTGAGGTCGTCAGTTCCGCCGCCGCAATTGCGAAGGGCATGAGCATCACGCTCAAAGAACTGTTTCAGCCTACGATTACCGAGGCTTATCCAGACGGACCGGCGCAGTTAGAGCAGCGCTATCGCGGGACGCATGTGTTGCAGCGAGACGAGAACGGTCTCGAGAAATGCGTAGCGTGCTTTCTGTGCTCTGCTGCCTGCCCGGTAAGTTGCATTTACATCGAGGCGGCTGAGAATACAGCCGAAGAACGCTACAGCGGCTCCGAGCGCTACGCGAAGGTTTACAACATCGACTACAGCCGGTGCATCTTCTGCGGCTACTGTGTGGAAGCGTGTCCGACGGACGCGATTACGCACGGCCACGGTTTCGAGACTGCAAGCTATAACACCTCAACGCTGATCATGCGCAAGGAGCAGTTGCTCGCACCGTTTCCCAACGCGAATGTGGGCGAGGGCGGCAGGTTGCCGCGGCTGCCTCAGGCGGGGGGCGCGGCGCCTTCGCAGACGAATCCGGCACCGGCCGGGGCGGAACCAATTTTGCCGATCGGGACGCGGTAGGTAAGCTCTCAGTTCTCAGCCGGTGTGTGCGGCGTAATAAGGATTCCGCAGCTGGGAGTTACACGTTTTGTGAGGAAAAGCTTTGCAGGCGAGTGTTGCTGAACAGGATGAATGGCGGGAACCAGTGACGTTCAGCACGGCGACACGCAAAGCACAAATCTCACAATAGAATGAGAACTGGGACGGACCCCCGCTGTTACGAAACGGCAATGTCTGGCGCGCTTTCGTTTCCGACTACGCATTGGTCTCTTATTCTGTCCTCGGCAAGTGAGACTCGCAGTGAGGCGGAGACCGCTCTGGCCGAGCTCTGCCGTACTTATTGGTATCCGGTCTACTCGTTTGTCCGTGCGCGGAGCTCGTGTGCAGACGAAGCACAGGACCTTACGCAGGAGTTCTTCCTGTACCTCTTAGATCGAGACGTTTTTTCGGCGGCCAATCCCGCGGCCGGACGATTCCGTTCGTTCTTGATGACATCCCTGAGGAACTTTCTGGCGGATCAGGCGGATCGGCGCAGTGCCCAAAAGCGAGGCGGGAATGTTATCTCGGTTCCGATCGATCTTGCCGGTGCGGAAGAAAGGTTTATGCGCGACTTACAATATCGCGACACACCTGAAAAGGTCTTTGATCGCCAGTGGGCGCTTACACTTGTGACACAAGCGTGCGATCAATTGCGGGATGCCCTTGCTCGCGAGGGAAAAGGAGGCTTATTTCACCATGTGCGCCCGTTTCTCCCCGGAGGTTGTGACCCACCCTCATACGCGAATCTGGCTGCAGAACTCAACGCGACCGAAAGCTCAGTCAAGATCACGATTCACCGCTTACGGCGATGCTATCGAGACTTGCTTCGTGCGAACGTCGGGCATACGTTAGCAGATCCGAAGGAAGTTGACGATGAGATCCGGTTTCTGCTGAATTCTCTTTCGGCGTAACGGGAACAGGCCCCGATTCGGGAACGGAGCACAATGAGCCCGGAACGGCGCATCCAGAGAAGGAGGCACATCACGAGCTGAGGCCCGCGCCCGGCGGTCTAGGCGTTCACCGGCGGCACCAGGGGCGGATTCCGAAATGCGGTGAGGCGCTGATGCCAGTAGGGGTATGGCAAGGTAGCCGCGCTCGCAGCATCGAGTTTTGAGACCTGATCAGGAGTCAGATTCCACCCTGCCGCGCCGAGATTATCGCGCAGCTGTTGTTCATTGCGGGCACCGATGATCACGGAGGCGACCGTTGGGCGTTGGAGCAGCCAGTTCAGCGCGATCTGGGGGACGGTTTTTCCTGTGTCCTTCGCTATAGAATCGATGGCGTCCACAACGCGGTAGAGCAATTCCTCGGCAACGGGCGGTCCCGATTCAGAAGTAGTGTGCAAGCGGCTCTGCGCAGGGACGGGCTGTCCACGACGAATTTTTCCCGTCAAACGGCCCCAGCCGAGCGGGCTCCAAATCAACGCACTTACGCCTTCGGCAGCAGCGAGCGGCATCAACTCCCACTCATAATCGCGGCCTACCAACGAGTAATATACCTGATGCGCAACATATCGGCTCCAGCCATAACGTTCTGAGATCGACAGCGATTTCATGAGATGCCAGCCCGAGAAGTTGGAGCATCCTATGTACCGAACTTTGCCGCTGCTTACCAAATCGTCGAGTGCACGCAGTGTTTCTTCGATGGGCGTGAATGCGTCGAAGGCGTGAATCTGATAGAGATCGATGTAATCTGTGCCTAGCCTGCGCAAGCTCGCGTTACACGCCTCGATCAAGTGATGGCGTGAGGATCCGACATCATTTGCACCCGGTCCCATCGGGAAAAACGCTTTGGTCGCGATCAGGACTTCATGACGGCGGTCTTTGATTGCTTCGCCCAGGACTTCCTCCGACCGCCCTGCCGAGTATCCGTCGGCGGTATCGAGCAGATTGGCGCCCGCTTCAAGACTGATGTCGATGAGGCGGCGTGCTTCGTCAACCTCGGTTGCGCCCCAAGCCTTGAAGAATTCACCGCGGCCGCCAAAGGTCGCAGTGCCGAACGACAGAACAGGGACGCGGAGTCCGGACTTGCCAAGTTGCCTGAATTCCATGTTTGGGTAGATGAGAATACAAACATCCGGTTGCA
>JAFARV010000128.1 GCA_019245255.1 Acidobacteriaceae bacterium
AGCCAAGTCGTCGGAAAGAGTGTCGAAATCATAGCCCCGATCCGGTTGGCCCGATCGGCCATGGCCACGTCGGTCGAACGCCACGCACCGTACGCCCTCCTCGGCAAGGCGGAACATCGGCAACTCCCACCATTTTGAATTCAAGGCCCACGGAGCAACAAATAACATCGGTTTTCCCTTGCCCCAGTCTCTGCAGAAGAGGGTCGTACCGTCGGTGGCTTTGATGAATTCTCTGTTTTTTGCCTGGGAAACGCCAACCTGCGATTTCACCGAATCAGCGGTCACCAACCCGGTGGTCGCCCCAACAACGGCAGATTTCAGTAGAGTTCGTCGACGCACAATACTCCTCATTGCACAAGAATGCCGTTGAGAGAACGATATGTCCATAACCTCGAAGGTTATGGCGCTGACCCAGGCACATGCGGTAGGCTAAACGCGGAGCGTGTGGTCTCATCGGCGGGAAAGAAGCATTCGATGCGGAGCTCTTGCAGAGTCACGTCTTGAGGGGTACCAAACGTCGTAATTGTTGAAAAGAGACGGACTATGTATTCATTCCAACGGTAGTCAATGGTCAGGAACGCTGGAGGGGCGCTAGCCAGGTCGGGCGTTCGCCAACGGCTTGGCACGCCCGGGTAATTCAGGAGTTCTTCGCGAAGAGCGGCCATTTGGCTGTCCGAAGGACCCACGGTTGCGGCTTCGCGATGCACACGCTGAATGAGGCGAGCGGCTAAGCTTTCCCAATTGGCAATAAAGGGCCTCAGTCCGTCGGGCTGAAAGACAAGCCGGATCGCATTCGGGCGTTCCGGTAGCACGAGTTTCGGAAACAGACTGAAGAAACGCCGCGTGCCGCAGTTCATCATCAGTATGTTCCAGTACCGGTCCACGACAAAGGCCGGATAGGGTTCTTGTTGGGCCAATAGGAAATCAATCGCGCGCTTCGCTTCTTCCATCTCGGGTGCGTCGAGACCGTTCTGCCTGTAGAGTGGGGCGTAGCCAGCCGCCAGTAGCAAGGCGTTACGCTCGCGCAGCGGCACTTGAAGGGCTGTCGCCAAACGTATTATCATTTCGCGGCTCGGTTGTGCTCTTCCAGTTTCAACATAACTGACATGGCGAGTTGAAATGCCGGCTTCGAGTGCAAGATCGAGTTGGCTGATATGACGCAAGGCGCGCCAATGGCGGAGCAGCGCGCCAATCTGTGTCGACGCGTCGGAAACCGAAGCTACGGCCGATGCACTCACGGTCCGATTATAAGAAGCTACTGCGAGCGGGAAAGGTGGGAGCAATCAAAATGTTGGCTGCGACTGTCACGCTTCGGCGGATGCGAGGCCAAATTAACTTGCCCTGTGCGATGAAACCTGGTTCCGCGCCTGGCGCTAGAGGTCTGCCCATAGTCTTGTTACAGCGGGTCCTTCCGGCAAATCGCGTATTCGAGCGAAACAGCCCCCGACGCATAGACCTTGTGACTGAGGAGAGAAAGGTGGATCCACTTTGACAGATTCGGTGCGAGCGGAACACCGCCTCCCAAAAGAACCGGGTTGACAGAGACCTCGACGGTATCAACCATTCCGGCCTCGGCGAGGCTATGAAAAAGCCTCCCACCTCCAAACAACCAGATATCCTTCCCGGGCCTCGCTTTCAAATCCGTCAACGGTTCTATCTCAGGCATGATTTCAATGTCCGGATAATCCGCCGAGCGCAGGGTTTTCGACACCACGACTGTCTTCATGCCGGGCATCGAAGTGCGACCCGCCGCCGCCATTGGCTCAAACGTGCGGCGCCCGACGACCATCGTGTCGAATTGTTTTAGAAGAGCGCCGAAATCGCAATCTGGGTCCGTCTTGATCCAGTCGAATTCTCCCTCTGGCCCAGCAATGTAACCGTCCAAACTCATTGCAACCGAATACCGTATGCGCCGCATGAATCCTCTTCGAGAGTCTATCGAGATCCGGCGCTGGGGCTTACACGCGCAACCCGGCAATGCGTGCAACGTGGCAACGGCTCGCCTTTAGGCATACTTCCGGTCATAGGCAGCAGCCTTGATGAGTGGCTCCAAAGGCAGGCGCACTCTTGAAAAGCGCAGTTACGACGCTGTCAAACGAGCTGTTGGGTGTGTTGCGCAAACCTCGTGATGCCGAACAAGTATCCGATCAACAAAATGCGGAGCAGGACTTCCGAATCAATTGAAGGGGCGACCCGTGTGACTATAGCTCGCCCCCAAAGCCTCGCCCACAAATGCGAAGTTGATGTGCCGATCCACGAGCCGCAGGAGGGTGATCCTGGGGAATATGGTCTTCCCTTCGGAGTTAATAAAACAGCGACTCAGAACGAGTGTGTTGACCCATCATGGTGAGCAGCGCGCCTCCGTGTAGTTTGGTCGAGGACAACATCAAGAACTCAATAGAGAGACGCGCACGAAGCCTTGTACGCCACCGTAAACATTTCATTTCTGGATTGTTTTGGTGATCGTTCCGGGTAGCTTTTTATGAACCACTTTCCGTGTTGCCGACGACACAGAAGCAACTCGGGAGCGTAAACGCTAGCCGAGGATCTATACCGGCGCTGCCAATTACGAAAAGGTGTATGCGTTACTCAATCCGTAGCGCGACCGCTGGATCAATACGCGTGGCACGGCGGCCAGGCAATATGCAGGCTATGAGAGCAGTTGCCAATAGGAGCGCGGCTACCGTGAGGTAGGTGAAAACGTCAAAGGGCTCGATGCCGAACAGTAGCGTTTCAAGATAGCGCGACAACCACAATGCGCCCAGTGCGCCGAGTAGCATGCCCGCAAGAGCCGGCCGCATACCTTGACTTAGAGCCATACCGAAAATGTTGTTACGGCTGGCGCCCAAGGCCACGCGCAGGCCGATCTCGGCGGTGCGTCGATTCATTGTGTAAGCAAGCACTCCATAGATGCCGGTCGTGGCCAACAGCATTGCGAGACCGCCGAACGCCGTTAAGAGAATGACGTTGAACCTTTGCGGCGAAAGAGAACGGTGAATCACCTCCTCGAAAGAGCGAACATCGGCCAGAGGAAGATTGGGATCGAGCTTGGCGACGATGGCACGCACGGTGGGCACTACAGCGAGCGGGTTGCCACGCGTATGTAGAACGAACTCCGACACGGGCGCAAACCGACCATAGGAAATATAGACAGTGAGAGCGGGATCGGAAGCAGGACCGCGTTCGCGGCTGTCTCCGACAACACCGATCACTTCGGCAGTCATATTACCCTGCCCCTTCCAAAGAGCGACATGTTTGCCGACGGCGTCTTCGTTGGCAAAGAGCAACTTGGCCAGACGTTGACTGATCACGACACGGCGGGGCGGCTCGGGTTGGCCGGGCTCTGCCCAGACTGGTTTATCGTGCTCATCGAAAGCTCTACCGCGGAGCAGTGGAAGACCGACCGCCTGAAAGTAACCGGGCGAGACAATGCGCCATCCGGCCCAGGGTGGGTTTCCTTCATTGCGGCTCGTCTTAGCCGAAACAGCAGCGATGCCCATGCCCGTATCTGCTCCCTCCACCGGTCGGCTGCTGACGGCGCCAGCTGCAATCACTTGCGGAACATTAGAAAGGCGCTCGAAGAAGCGATCTAGAAACTGCTTTCCGGCTCCGTGTTGATAATACGACTCGGGCATGCTTACTGAGAACATGAGGCGGTTTTCGGTTTTGAAGCCACGGTTGACGTTCACGAGTTCGGCAAAGCTGCGGATGAGCAGACCGGCGCCTACTAGCAAGAGAAAAGAAATTGCAACCTCGGCGGTTACCAGTAGTGCTCGCAGACGGCCTTGCTCCCGGCTGCCGGTTTGGTGATCGCCATCGCGCATGGCAGCCGCTGTACCACCCGCGGGAGTTTGCAATGCAGGCGCCAGTCCGGACAGTACGCCGGTCAGAATAGCAACCAAGACGGAGCATCCAAGCACCCATGGATTAAGGCTCGCGTCGGCCAGACGCGGGATCCCTTGGAGGTCCATGGCCTGGAGCCCTCGCAACGTGCCGTAGGCCAACACCAAGCCAACCAAAGTGCCGAAGATGCTGAGGAGAAGCGATTCCATCATCACGAAGCGAATCAAGCGTGCGCGTCCTGCGCCAAGAGCAATACGAACGGCAATCTCGCGCTGCCGCGTGGTGCCGCGCGCCAGCAACAAGTTGGCGATGTTCAGGCAGGCAATGAGGAGAAGGCAGCTGACGGCGCCCACAAGGACCCAGAGTGCTCGACGCGCATTGTCGCTGGCGAGCCAACTGCTCGCGGGCAACAAGGTAAATCCGATGCCTTTGTCCGCCCCGGGATAGGTTTTGTCAAGCGTGGCGGCGACGCGGCTCAAATCGGCTTGGGCGCCTTGCACAGACACGCCGGGCGCAAGCCGGCCAATCACGGAGAATTCCCAACTTTCGCGATCCGCGTCCGCGCGGTAACCAAACGGCTGATAAATCTGATCGTCAATCCAAGGCTCGCCGGGTGGCAGCACACCCACAACAATGCAGGCTCGATCGTTCAGGCGTAGCACTTTGCCGAGGATGTGAGGATCTCCGCCAAATCGGCTTCGCCAAAACTTATTGCCTAGAATCACGACGCTGTTGTTGAAGCCGTTTCGATCATCTGTGTACGAGAAGTCTCGGCCCAAGACGGGGGATAGGCCAAGAGTGCGAAAGAAACCGGCGGTAACTGATCGATCGGTGACCTTCTCCGCCGGACCGTCGCCGGTAAGGTTCGCTTCGTCGAAATGGAAGGCCGCGACTTCTTTAAAGGAATGGTTCTGCGTGCGGACGTCCCAGAAATTGGCCTCGGAAAAGGCGGCCACATCAATGCCACGGCTCAAGCGCGACTCGCGCAACTCAACCAGGCGGTCGGGATCGCGAAAAGGCAGGGGCTGCACAAGCGCTGCATAAAAGATGCTGAAGACAACAGTGGTGGCCCCTATACCTAGCGCGAGCATCGTGCTACAAAGAATGCTCAGATCTTTGTTGCGGCTAAGGCCGCGCAACGATTGGCGCAATTCTGAGAGGAATGTCTCAATCGTGACGCCGACGCGCACGTCGCGGACGTTTTCCTTGATCTGCTCCACGCCTTCCATTTCGAGCCGAGCGGCGCGCCGTGCTGTGCTTGGATCGATTCCGGCACGCGACTTCTCCTCTGCGAGCATCGCTTCGTAGGAGTGGAGTTCCTGATTGAGATCGTCCTCGAAAACTTGGTTTTTCGTGAGGTTACGCCATACTGTCCTGAACCGGTGCCACATACAATTGCCGTCCTTTCCTTTAGAACATTTCGAGAGCGCTTGCCATCGCGACTGAAATGCGCGCCCACTGATCGGTCTCTTGTTTGAGCTGGCGAATGCCAGCCTTAGTGAGCTGGTAAAACTTGGCTCGGCGAGTGTTCTCCGACTCCCCCCAACTGGAACTCAACCAACCTGCCTGCTCCATGCGATGCAGAGCCGGAAAAAGGGATCCGGGCTTCACTTGGAAGGTGTTGCCGGTTACTTGGGCGATACGCCGGGAAATGGCGAGGCCGTGGAGCGGTTCGAGCGCAAGGACTTTCAGGATGAGCACGTCAAGCGTGCCCTGTAGGAGTGCGGTACCTGCCGATGCGGGCTTCTTCATATAGACGTTCTATTATTACAGTTATTCTATACGAAGCCGGGCGAGTGTCATCGTGTTTTTGGAGGTGACTTGCTCTTGCCGTGTTCCACATTATTAGTACAACCGCACATCTGCTGTGTCAGGATTACGCGCGACTCGGAAGTTGGCCACTCAACGACTTCCAAATAGGCAGAGTTTTTCAATAGCATCCTCCTTTTGTACGATAGGCTCGGTGCTGAATTGGGCACGTAGCTGGAAGAGATGACGGGTCGCAATATCGCCAACGACGCCCGTTATGCATGCCGCTCTCTAGTGCGCTCACCTGGGTTTGCCGTCATCGTCATCGCAACCCTCGCGCTCGGAATTGCGGTCAATGTCACGATTTTCAGCCTCATGCGCGCGGTGCTGTGGCGTCCCCTGCCCTATCCGGAGCCAAACCGCATCGTCAAGATCCAGGTCGACGCACGCAATGTCGCCAACACGGGTGCAACAAGAAGGGAACTGCTCA
>JAFARV010000308.1 GCA_019245255.1 Acidobacteriaceae bacterium
GTGCAATCGAACCGGAACTTCGGCAGGTTGCGATAGACGCGGAGAAACGCCTCCTGGTAGATATCGCGTGCGTCTTCCTCAGAATGCAGGACGTTAAACGCCATGCGCAGGACATTCTGGTCGTAACTGCGAACCAGTTGCTCGAACGCGCCCTCGTCCCCACGCTGCGCCGCGCGAATCAGAGCGTGTTCATCAGATCGCCCGGTCGTGCTCTGCACGGCTACATTTCCGATTACTTGCGCTCCCGTGTCCACCAGAACGATGGACGTATGAGTTGAAAATTTGTCACGAAGCGCCGCCGGCGAAGGTTTTGGCGCTTAGCTTGCCAGTTCGAGCTCGATGGTCCGGCTGCTCGCGTCCAAGTTGGAGATGCGAAAGCGCCGGATCTGTCCCGCCCGGGCACTCTCCTTAGTTTCGCCTTGCGATCCCCCCTGCTTCCACTTCGCGGCCAACATCGCGCTCAACGACGATACGTCGGCCGTTTTCGCTTCGGCGGTCGGAACACGCGTTTCCTTCGATTTCTCCAACCGGCAGGTTGCGATGACACCTTCACCAAGTTCGACCCTGGCCCGGTCACCATGCACCTCGACCAAGCGACCGCTGACCGTGTCGCCCGGCTGGTGCTCAGAGATGTAGTGATCCACTGACGTCGGCTCAAGCTGCTTCATTCCCAAGCGGATGCGCCTGCGCTCGCGATCGATCTCGAGCACTACGGCCTTTACCAGCTGGCCCTTTGCAAGCTTGTCGCGGGCATGGTCGAGGCGTTTTTCATTGGTAATGTCCGAAACGTGCACCATGCCTTCGACACCATCGCCGAGATCGACCCAGGCGCCAAACTGGGCAATATTGGTGATCGGACCCTCAATGGTCGTCCCGACCGGGTACTTGTCTTGAACCGTCTGCCATGGATCTCCGACGAGTTGCTTGTACCCCAGGCTGATGCGCTTCTCAACCGCATTCACCTGCAGCACCACCGCATCCACCCGGTCTCCTGGTTTGAACACGTCGGCAGGCTTTCTTACGCGTTTGTCCCACGACAGCTCCGACAGGTGAATCAGACCGTCTATGCCGGGCATTAATTCAACAAACGCCCCAAAATCGGTGAGGCGCGATACCGTGCCGCTTACCCGATCGCCAACGTTGAAGGTTCGTGCCGCCACGGTCCATGGCTCGTCGAGCAATTGCTTCAGTCCCAGCGAGATCTTTCCGGTATTCGCATCAACTTTCAGCACCTTTACGGTCAATTCATCGCCCACCGCGACCGCATCGCTGGCCTTTGCGACTCGCGACCAGGACATGTCCATCACATGCAGCAGCCCATCCACACCGCCGAGGTCTACAAAGGCGCCGAAATCCATGACATTCCGCACCCGGCCCTGAACAACATCACCCGGCTTGATCTCAGCAAGCCGCTGCTCCCGTCGCGCGGTCTGCTCGTCTTCGAGAACGGCGCGCCGGTCAACGACTACATCTTCTTTCTCGACATCAAGTTTGGTAATGCGGCACTGGATCTCCTGCCCCACCAGGGTCGGCATTTCGTCAGCTTCTCGGACTCCGCTGCGAGAAGCCGGCAAGAACGCCCGGACACCGATATCGACGCGGAATCCACCCTTTACCTGCTCGATAACGGTGCCCGCGATGTTGCGTTTTTCGCTGAAGGCCATCTGCAGTCCGGACCAGTCCTTCGGCCGCTGAACCTTGAGCGTTGAGAGCTGATAGTATCCCTCTTCATTCAGGGGTCCAACGCCGACCTCAACCGTCGCGCCGGGGACCGGGTCGCCGGGTTGCGTCTCGTGCCACATCTGGACGGGAACGACGCCTTCCGTCTTACGTCCAACATTAATCAGAATGTTTTCGGGACCGACGGAGACAACTGTTCCAGTTACTGTTTCGCCGTGTTTCTCTTCGGCATGGCGCTGCTCGAAATCAGATAGGATTTCGGCAAAACTGGTAATTTCCTCCTGCTGGGAAACGCTCTCAGAAGGCAAAGATGTATCGGGGTTGGCGGTGCTCATCACTACTCGGGAGGGATCACACTTATTCTGTCACAGAGCGACGACATGCCGCCAGAACCCGACGTTCTAGATTCCCGCCGGCCGGGACACAGCAGCTTCTTCCGGGCGCAGGATTTTGCCTGGCTGTTCCTTATAGCTGTGCTGATCGCGACCACTCCGGAAACCAACTACAACTTCACCATCCTGCTGGTGCTGATCGGGATGTTCCAAATCGTTGAGCCGCGGCTTACGCCGTTTTCTTCACGGCGCGGGCAGATCGCCTCGATCATTTTAAAGCTGCTGTTCAGCTATCTGCTGGTCGGCTACACCCATACGATCTTCAGTCCGTACTATCCGATCTTCCTGATTCCGATGGTTTCGGCAGCGACGATTTTCGAGCTTCGAGGGGTAATTGTTGTGACCTTGATTGCCTTCGCCCTGTACTGCTCCTTTCTGCTGCCGGTGTTCATTGATTGGAAAACGTTCGAACTGCCGCCCGGGTATGCCACTACTCTGGGAGCCCGTCTGTCGTTTTACGCTATCGTGGCCTTCCTCGTATATGAGCAGGCAAAGGCCAAACGCGATGAGATGGCCAGAACGCAGGAAGCGGCGGACCGGCTGGCTGAATCCAACAGAAATCTTCGTCAGGCTCAGGCATCTTTGCGCCGCAGCGAGCGTTTGGCAGCCCTTGGGCAACTGACGGCGGGACTGGCGCATGAGCTACGCAACCCGCTTGGGACCATTAAAGGTTCCGCTGAACTGCTGCAGAAACAAACGAGCAGCGCATCTCCTGCATTACGCTCGGAGATGGCGGGCTACATTGTCAGCGAGGTGGACAGAATGAACGGGCTGATCTCGAATTTCCTCGACTTCGCCAAGCCGTTGCAGATCCGGCCCGTCGAAGCCGAACTTGCGCCCGTTGTCGACGAAGCCGTTCGTGACCAGGCGGATTTGTCGAATACCCGGGAAGTAAAGGTAACGATATCCATGCCTGAGAGCGCCATTTCGTTCGAGTTCGATCCCGATCTGCTTCGCCTCGTGCTGGCGAATCTCATCCAGAATGCGATTCAGGCCAGCGCTCCCGGGCAGCAGGTGGAGATCCGTGCAGCCGCCGACAGCGATCTCGTCAGAATTCTGGTCACCGACCACGGCGAAGGCATACAGGCGCAGCATCTCGAGAACATATTCAATCCTTTTTTTACGACAAAGCCGCAGGGCGTCGGCCTCGGTCTCGCGATAGTCTCAAAGATTGTAGATGAGCATCACGGCCGCGTCAACGTCTTCAGCGAACCGGGCGCGGGTACGACCTTCGAGATTGCTCTTCCGAAGGAGCAGCCCGCTTAAGGTAGAGATGAAGTCGCGCATTCTCGTCGTAGAGGACGAAGAAAAGCTTCGTCGAGTTCTCCAGTTGCATCTCGAGTCGTCCGGCTTCGAGGTCGATAGTGTTGCCACGGCAGAACAGGCGCTGCCGCTTGCACCTGCAGTGAACCTCGTCATTACCGACCTGCGCTTACCGGGCATGGACGGACTGCGGTTTTTTCAGCAGTTGCAGCAACGCGGCATACAGGCCGGCGTGATCGTGATTACCGCGCATGGTTCTATCGAAACCGCCGTCCAGGCGATGAAGATGGGCGCCGCGGACTTCCTGCAGAAGCCATTCTCGCTCGATCATCTGACGACGGTTGTCCAGAAGGCTCTGGCGGTGCAGTTTCTCCGCGCCGAAAACCAGCGGCTCCGCGAAGAGCTGGATACCCGTTACCAGTTCGAGAACATCGTCGGTCGCAGTCCGGCGATGCGGGAGATCTTCCATACCGTCGAGCGTGTCGCCCCGACTCGCGCCACCGTCCTGTTGGCGGGCGAAAGCGGAGTGGGCAAGGACATGATTGCCAGAGCCATCCACCAACACTCTCCGCGCAAGAACCACGCTTTTGTAAAGATCAACTGCACTGCGATCCCGGAAAACCTGATGGAGAGCGAGCTGTTCGGCTTCGAGAAAGGCGCGTTCACCGGGGCCAACACTACGAAGCCCGGGAAGTTTGAGCAGGCGGATGGCGGCACCGTTTTTCTCGATGAGATCGGCGATGTACCCGGCAATATACAAGTAAAACTTTTGCGCATCCTGCAGGAGCGGCAGTTTGAGCGGCTGGGCTCAAACGTTACGCGCAATGTGGATGTTCGCGTCATAGCTGCAACCAATGTGGACCTGCGTGCCGCTCTCGAGCAGGGGCGCTTTCGCGAGGATCTCTATTACAGGTTGAATGTTGTGCCGATTAACATTCCACCGCTCCGCGATCGCAAAGAAGACATTCCATTTCTCGCAATGCATTTCGTGCATAAACTGTCCAAGGACCTCGGGACCACCGCGAGCGACATCAGTCCGGCCGCGATCGACCGCCTGCTCGATCACTCGTGGCCCGGCAACGTTCGCGAACTGGAAAACACGATTGAGCGCAGCCTGGTGCTCTCGGCCGGCGACGTTCTTCAGCCCGCCGATATCCGCATTGAGGCGGTGCGAGGTCAGACACCTGCGCCCGCGACGCAGAGTCTGGCCCTTCCCGAAGGCGTAACGCTGGAGCAATGGGAGCAAATGATGATTCGCGAGGCGCTGAGGCGCGCGAACGGCAACAAGAGCCAGGCAGCAAGACTGCTCGGACTTACACGGAATGCGCTACGTTACCGGCTTTCCCAAATGGGCCTGGATAATGGCGCTGCGGACGCGAAGGAAGCTGCACAAGGCGAGGCTTGACGCATCAGGCACTCGCCCTGTGCCTTTCATCAATCAGGGTCTGCTGCCGAAGTTACTAACGCGAGTTACTAAATTCGGGCAAACGAATGTTGTCGAATGGCGTAGCCGGTTCGGCAATCACCTCGACGACTTCTGTTCGAATCTCCGCCACGCCGCGCCACAGGAGAACGCGTTTCGCCGGAGGCAGAACCTTGAACAGCATGCTGTCGACATAAACCATCGCAACTTGCACGCGGTTGGTCCGGACCACAACGAAGAACTGTTCCACTAAATCGCCACGGTTCTGCAGCAGATAGTTCGTCCACGGGCTCTGAAAAATCAGATTGCGGACATAGTGGCGCTCAGTTTCAAGACGGGCAAACGGAACGTCGAAGAACCAGTGGTCACCGGGCGCGAAGATGCCGCGGAACTTGCCTTTTCTTGCGACCAGGAGACGTTCACGCGCGCCCACGTGTATTCGTTTCCATAACATAAAGGACCCCTCTCCAAGTAATTCATCAGGACACGAGCAGGTCACCGCTCACCGGAACGCATTGCGAGCGGCTTTACCGGCTCACGTTTCGTGAGTAGGTTGCAGCCTTAGACGCACCAACTGCGTGTTCGACTAAACATTAAGAGCCAGTTTTTGGAGGGACGGAAGTGGCCTGCTAGACCGCGTGCTTATTGCACGCGGTAGCTAACGACGAGTTGCCACATTCGGCCATTGATTTCTGTAAACAGACCAAGGCGGTCGGTTTCAGTGATCTCGGTTACATATGTGGTCGCCATAATCTGCTACCCCGGAGTTTAGAGTGTAGGTGACGAGACGAGCGGAAGTCAATACCTGTTCGTGATCTTTCTGCCGATCGTCTCAGGTACCTACCTCGCGTCTCGTTCCCACGCTTGAATCTACTTTTATGTCACCCTTTTCCGCGGCTGTTTCAGCTTGACAGTTGTCACAATTGCCGCAAGGCCCGCTGAAGTCGTCGCCGAAGTACCGCAGCAGGTGTTCGCGTCGGCAGGCGGCGGTCTCGGCATATTCCTGCATTTGCCGCAAGCGCTCCCGGTTCATTTCCTTTCGGCGTTCCTGTTCCTCGGCAGCAGCACTCGCTGCTTCGGAGATCTCAGTGTTCTCAGCGACCTGCACTTCGCCGGTCGGGAGCACTTCGAGCGCTCCTACATCTTCCAGCCGGTGGATAACTTTCGTTAGCTTACGTCCCGATAAATCGGTTTGGTCTGCGATCTCTTCCAGCTCGACTGGAGCCTCTTGATCGGCAATAAGCTCCCCTACGCGCTCGATCTTCCGCGTTTCTATCTTCGCTTCTCCGCTGAGGAACTTCTGAACCCCGAGGTCTTCGGACCGGTAGAACAGAATGGCTTCGGCATTTTCGCCATCGCGTCCAGCTCGTCCGATCTCCTGGTAATAGGAGTCGAGCGAATCCGGGATGTCATAGTGATACACGAACCGCACATCCGCCTTGTCGATGCCCATACCAAAAGCGTTGGTGGCCACAATCACTTCTGCGGCCCCCGACATAAACCGCTCTTGAATATCGCTGCGCTCGGACGCCTTTAGGCCTCCGTGGTAAAACTGCGCGTTCACGCCTTGCTCTTCGAGTGCGCACATAATTGACTCGGCGTTCTTCCGTGTAGCGACGTAGACAATGCCCGGCTTGTCGGCCCAATGCACTCTGTGGACGAGCGCGCCAAGCTTATCCTGTTCTTTGTCAAAGTTGTCGACGCGGAAATAGATGTTTGGCCGGTCAAAGCCGTGGACAAACAGCTTCGGCTTTGTCATTCCAAGGCGTTTTACGATCTCATCGCGAACCTGCGGAGAGGCCGTCGCGGTCATCGCCAGCACTACAGGATGCCCCAAGCGCTCGATCACCGGCACGAGCTGGAGATAATCCGGCCGGAAATCGTGGCCCCATTCGCTAATACAATGCGCCTCATCGACAACGAAGAGGGAAACATTCGCATTCGCGAGCTTGTCGATCGTCTCCTGCTTCCGCAGTTGCTCGGGCGCGAGGAAGATATACTTTCCCTTTCCTTCTTCGATCTTGTCCATCGCGTCCCGAGTTTCGAATGCGCGCAGAGTTGAGTTGAGGACAACTGCGTCAGGAGCCTCCGTCGAATTGATGGCGTCGACCTGATCCTTCTGCAATGCGATCAGCGGTGAAATGATGACGGCGACGCCGTTCAACATCAGAGCCGCGATCTGGTAGATGGCCGATTTTCCCGATCCGGTCGGCATGACGACCAGACAGTCCTTCCTCAAAAGGAGCGCTTCGACTGCTTCCTTCTGACCAGGCCTCAGCGATTGAAACCCAAAACTTTTCGCTGCGACCTCTTCAATCCGGGCCTTCGGCCGCTTTTTCCTCGTGGTTTTCCGTACGGGGGTGGTCGATTTGCGGTGAGCGGGCATGAACATATGTGATCCCGGCCACAGAACACGGTTTCAACTCCCTGTATCTCGGCGCGTATCCGCGCCCTTTGCGCTTGCTACGCTTCGTCCAAAGGTGATTTTTTGTGCTTTGGCTTTTCCCGCCGCTGCCGTTCTTCGATTGGCCTAGAAGGAGGGACGCTGCCGACGCGCTCGCGCGCAATCGCCTTGACTCGTTTGGACTTACTTGGCAAGGTTCGTTTTTTTGGCATCTCACCCTGACGTTGTCCAACTCGCTTCGCGGTATTTCGTCTCGACCGAAGGATCGACCTCCGTCACGGTCAGCATGTTGTAGGCGATGATGGAACGCGTCGGTAAAAAGTGGAACAGCTTCTGAGCGGTTCTCATCTCCTCGCTTTGGATCTGGCGCGCGAGCCTCGCCGTGGCGTCATCGCCGACAGCGCCTGCGAGAACCGCCAGATTGTCGTACATCGCGTACTCAAGGGTCTCTAGTGTATAGCCGATGATCAGCTTTTGTACGGTGCGCTCTTCCTGGATATGTGCTATCTGGATGAGTCTTGGCGATAACGAGAAAAGCCGCCCGGCCGCATCTTTTATTGCTGATGAATCCCCTCCTAACTCAGACAAGCGCGCACCGAGCCGTTCGTACTGGGACCGAGTCTCCTCTGTATGAGCCGCAAACACGGCATTGACCTCGTCGTCGTCCCCTTCCTCCGAGAATGCCCGCAGTTGGGGCTCAAAGCCCTTCTCGGCGGCTATGGCGTCCTCGAGATGTCTGCGGATCACAGCCAGTTTATCTGCCGGCACAATACCTCCGTTTCCGGTTAGACACACATTCGTAGAATGATTGAGACACTAAGGTCTGGAATGCGCCACGGAAGATTTCTTGTGGTCGCGGTCGCGTTCGCGGCCATGCCCCTACGCAGCGATCCGGTTGGCGGGGCTCCGCCGAGCGCCGAGGAACAGGCAGCCATAGTCGACTCCATGAAGCGCTACGCCCAGCAATATGTGAGCACTCTTCCCAACTTTCTGTGTATGCAGGTGACCGAGCAATACAAATCGGACAAGAAAGCCGAGCATTGGAAGAAGGGCGAAACGCTGACGTCTCGTCTGGCGTATGTTGATGGCCGGGAGAAACGCACGCTGGAACTGGTTAATGACAAACCTGTGCGGACGCGTACCTCAGGTTGGCGCATGCCGCTCACGACGGAGGGCGAGTTTGGGGAACTGCTGGATCGTGTATTCGCGGACGACAGCCAGGCCGCATTTACGTGGAACCGGTGGGACACCTTGGGAACGAAGCATGTTGCCGTTTTCGACTTCTCCATCGAGAAAGAGCACTCGACTCTAAAGCTCACCGCCGGCGATCTCGCAACCGCGATCATTGCATATCATGGCTCAGTCAACGCGGACCCGAAAACTGGCGCGATCTGGCGTGTGAGCGACGATGCCGTCGACCTACCGCCGGAACTTCGCACCTACGAAATAGGCACCACGGTCGAATACGAATCTATTGCAATTGGGGGCAACTCATACGTCCTGCCGGTGCACGCGTCGGTTCTCTGTAGAACATTCGATGGCTCAATGCGAAACGAAATCTACTTCCGTAACTATCGGAAATTCGAGGCCGAATCCACCCTGAAGTACGAGACCCCCGGCGACGACCCTCAGGCGCGCTGAGTACGCTGGACCAGACCTTCGTAACCGCTCTTCATGCGCTGTTCAACAACGCCCCAGACCTCGTCATCGCAGCCTTTCCACTCGGTTACGATTGTGTTCCCTAAGTACGGCAAATCCGCCACGCCCACCTTACTCGAAAAGAAACCCGAAACGACAAGCTCGCGCAAGGTGCCGAAAAAGGCAGCCCATTGCTCATCCTCTTTAGAAGCGCGAGCTGGCCAGGCGATGCGATCGAGTATCTGCTTCTGCTGATCTGCCGTTGCGCTTGCGAAGCCGGTTGAGAAGAGCCGGTCCGACTCCCTGTCCAGCCACATCAAGCCACCGAAAATTTCGGCTCGCAGGCGATCGTATCCATCCTGCTCAGTTCGGAAAGCAATCCAATCATCGATGAACTCCGGAACACCGGCTTGCGTTGCGCTACCGCTCCGTTCGTCTGCCGGTATGATCAGGTCGCTCAGAACACAGATGGTTTTCCATTGGCGGTCGTCAAAGGTTTTGCGCACGAAGGGTTGATTGCCGGTCGCCTTCGCTTCTGCCGGGGCATGCTCGCGGGTTTTGTCCTGGGCAAGAGCGGCGCTTGTTGCCGCTGCTGCGATAGGCGCTGCACCGAGAATCTGAAATACATCGCGGCGGCTAACAGTGCTTTTGTCGTTATTCGTACTCACATCACACCTTCACGTTCAGTTTTTTCACCTGATCGACGATGTATTCACTGGTGCGCCAGCCCAGCGCGGTTATAGTCAGCGTCGGATTCTTATCGGCGTTGCTGACGAACGGCGCTGCGTCAGTGATAAAGAGATTCTTGCAATCCCAGGCCTGGCAGTATTGGTTCAGCACTGAGGTTTTCGGATCGTCTCCCATTTTGGTTGCTCCAACCTCATGGATAATTTCGCCGCCCGGTGCGATTCCCCAGTCTTCTTCCTTGTCATAACTGCGCGTAACGACGCCGCCGGCATTCTTGATAATCTCCTGGAACGTCTCCTGCATGTGACGCGCCTGATTGATCTCGTCATCACTCCACTTGAAATGGAAGCGCAGTACTGGAATACCCCATTGATCGACGGTATGAGGATCGATCTCGCAGTAGCTGTCCTCGTTCGGAATCATCTCGCCGCGGCCGGCGAAGTCAATTTCAGCGCCGTACATCTTGCGCAGATTCCGCTTCAATTCGACGCCGTAGCCGCCGCCCATCAGCCTGGGCGCCCCGGCCAGCACGCCAGCCCCGGGCTGTTCGCGGCCGCCGCCGATCTCGATGTGATATCCGCGCGCAAAGGGCAGCTTGTTTTCCTTCTGCTCTTTGTACAGCCACCACGGCATGTACAAATGCATGCCCCCGATACCGTCCTCGTTCCTGGGCGGCAGGTCTTCGAGCCAGGGAACGTGCCCAGTGACGGCCGATCCCACCGTGTCCATGATGTAGCGGCCAACAAGCCCCGATGAGTTCGCGACCCCATTGGGAAACTGGCTGCTTTTCGAGTTGAGCATGATGCGAGCGGTTTCGCAGCAGCTTGCGGCGAGCACGACAATCCGTGCCCGCACATCGACGTCGCGGCGCGTCTTCTTATCGACGTAAGAGACGCCCGTTGCCATCCCATCGCCACCGACCAAAACTTCGCGGACCATGGCGCTGGTACGCACCTCGAGATTGCCGGTCTTCTGCGCAGGGAAGATGTGCACCCCCGGCGAATTGAAGTTCGCATTCACGCCGCAGGAGCGCCCGCACTGGCCGCAGTAGTGGCACGCCGGACGTCCGTGGAGCGGTTTTGTGAGCATGGCCATCCGCGACGGAATGCATGGGATCTTCAACTTGTCGCATGTGAGCTTGATCAGTCGCTCATAGCAGCGTGGGGCAGGGGGTGGAAGAAACTTCCCGTCGGGAGTGTTTTCGAGCCCTTCCTGAGAACCGAACACTCCAATCAGTTCCTCGGCTTTGTCGTAGTAGGGCGCGAGATCCTCGTACGTAATAGGCCAGTCGAATCCCTTGCCGTCGCGGCTGTATGGCTTGAAATCATATGGCCCCATGCGCAGCGAGATGCGGCCGTAGTGATTGGTTCGACCGCCGAGCATGCGGGCTCGCCACCAGCGCCAAGTTGTGCCCTTCGCGTTTATGTAAGGCTCGCCTGGAACCTGCCAACCTCCGAGGGTCGTCGCGTCGAAATAGCCGAAAGGTTTTTGTTTGCTGCCCGCCGCACGATGCGGCGCATTGTACGGCCAGCCGAACATCATCGAATCTTTCCGGCAGTCGTACCAATCGCCGGCTTCGAGCATGCAGATCTTGGCGCCCGCTTCGGCCAGCACCTGTGCCGCCACACCGCCGCCGGCGCCGGATCCCACAATGACGACGTCGTAGGTCTTCGGTGCCGCTTTCACTTGCGCCATGTTCACTCTTATCTTTATCACCCCGCGTGTGAAGCGCTTAGATTACGGCACGTATTGGTTGAGATAGCGCTTGGCCATCACGAATCCCATCTTGAAATCGTCGCTGAAATCCGGACCCGGATTATTGTCCGCGCCGTACAGGGGATCTTCCTGCTCGACGCTCATGGCGCCCGTGTATCCGACGTTCTGAAGCACGCTAAAGAACTCGCGCCAATTGATCGAGCCCATGCCGGGTATCCGGTAACGCCACCAACTGGCCCCGTCGACGGGATCGATTCCGCCCGCGCGCAGCACCGGCCACAGAATCTCGGTGTCCTTCAAATGGACATCATAGATTTTGTCGACGAAGTCGCGTGCCGTTTGGATTGGGTCCATAAACTGCCGTACCAGATGCGACGGATCATACTGCAGGCCAACATATGGCGAATTATTAAAGGCTTTGAACAATGCTACGTAACCGACCGGGCTGGTGGCTATGTTCGGCCCTTCGGGCCATGGTTCCCAGAGAATACGAACGTGGTTGCGCTCGCATACCGGGAAATACTTCTCGGTGTAGACGCGCACGACCTCGTCGACCTGTTCCGGGAAGCTCTTCTGCGGATCCTTACCGGATGCCGTGCCTATGTAGGGCACGCCCAGCTTTCCGGCGAGTTCGATGGACCGGACGAAGTGGTCATTAACGGCCGACCGCTTCGCGAGATCGGGGTCGGTGTGGTTCACCGTGATCTGAAAGGCGGAGACATGGAGTCCGTCGAGCGTGCGCTTGATTTCTTCGATTCGGGCATCGGTTGCCGATTGCGGGCTTAGCGCGGAGTGTACGCCCCCGTCCAGGATCATGTTGGTGAAACCCTGGGCCTTGGCAAACTCGACGTTGGCGGGCGTGTATTTGCCAAGAATGCCTAGTCGGGGGTGCCACTCTTGCGGAACTGCTTTGGTTTCGGAGCGCGTTGCGGCGACAGCTCCCGCGGCGAGCGAGGCGACTAATGTCCGTCTTGTCATGGGTGACAGTTTATGCCACTTGCTCCCTGGAGAAGCGCGCCGAGACCGGGCAGTCTGCCAAACGAAAGGCCGCTCGCCAGCAGCTAAGTTTATAATGATCAGCGATTTAGGCGATTTTTTGGCCGGCTTCAGCAGCGCAATTTTGGACTTGAGAAACGGGATTTGATGACACCAGGACGGCTTCAGACGGGCGTTTGGGGTTGTATCGAACGGTCACCGTCAGACCCACTGGGAACAGGTTGAAGTACTTTTGAGCGGCCTGCGCGACATCGGCTTCCCGATGCCCGAATTTGTATCGAGGCTTGATCCGTAGGTTAATACGCTGAGTTGCATGACACGAATAGTCGATCAACACCGATTCCCGGTCGAGCCGGACGGAAGCGACCTGGGTTTCGGCCTCAACCCAGGCGGTACGGCGAAGAAACGCGAAAAATCCAAACATTGGTCCGCTCCAAGATCTCTTATCGACCGCTACCAACAAAAATTCCTCTTGACTGTAGCCAGACACTGGCAATAAAATGAACAGTGTTTAGGAATGGGCGTACAACAGCGTAGAGAACGAGAGCGGGCGGAACTTCGGGAGGACATCCTCGAAGCGGCGCGGGGGCTGTTCGTCAAAGAGGGTTATGAGAACGTCTCAATCCGCAAGATCGCGGATAAGGTCGAATACTCTCCCGGAACGATCTACCTGTACTTCAAAGACAAGGCGGACATCTTCGACACTCTTTGTGAACAAACGTTTGCGAAGCTGCGCAAGCGGATGCAAGGCATAGCCGAAGATACCGGCGACCCGCTCGAGCGGCTCCGGCGCGCGGGCAGGGCATACATCGATTTTGCGATCGAAAACCCCAATGAATATATGGTGACTTTTGTCGCCAAGCAGGAACGCTCGCAGGATGAGGTGGACATCATCCGCCTGCAAACCAGTGGAATGGCTTGTTTCGACTGCCTCCGGAACCTGGTGCGGCAAGGGATTGAAGAGGATCGCATACGCTTCACGGACGTCGAAGAGGTGAGCCAATCGCTTTGGGCCACCATGCACGGCGTCGCCGTTCTACTCATCACCTGCTGCGGCTTTCCCTTCATCGAACACAGCCGGCTAGTTGAGCGGACGGTTGACATAGCAATTGAAGGGATCAGGAAACGCTGATCTCTCTTTTTTCTCTGATCGTGAACAGTGTTCATAAGATGCCTTACGTTCAGGAGGAACCAAATGAACTTCGTTGCAATTCAGATGCTGCTCGGCGATCGGATCAAGTACCTGGGTCTGGTCACAGCAGTCGCGTTCTCAACATTCCTGATGTCCCATCAGAGCTCAATCTTCGCGGGTGTTATGAACCGCACGCGGAGCCAGATTCTAGACGTTCAGGATGCCGGGATCTGGGTGATGGATCCCGCAACGCAGTATTTCGATGAGGCGAAAGCGCTGCCGGATCAGGCGCTTTACAGGGTGCGAAGTGTGGAAGGGGTCGAGTGGGCGGTCGCGATGCGAAAAGGAACTCCGGTGGCACGGGCCGCGGATGGGACCTTCCGGACGGTAATCCTGATGAGCGTCGATGACGATTCGCTCGCCGGAGCACCTCGCCACATGCTCGCTGGTTCGCTTGCCGACCTGAGACAGCCGGACTCGTTATTTATTGACCGCGCAGCCTACTACTACTTTTTCCCGAATCAGCCGTTTCGAACGGGCCGGGTGTTCGAGATCAACGATCATCGCGTGACGGTGAGCGGGATTTTCGAATCGTCAGCTCCGTTCACGAACCTGCCCATCTTCTACGCGAGGTACAGCGAAGCGCTGAAGTTCCAGGGACGAGAGCGCAACATGATGACCTACGTGCTGGTTAAAGCAAAGCCCGGGGTCGATGAGAACACGTTATGCCAACGCATTGCACGCGAAACGGGTTTCCACGCGATGACAACACAAGAATTCGGCTGGGCGACGATCGACTACTACTTCAAGCACACGGGCATTCCGCTGAATTTCGGAATCACCATCACGGTGGCGCTGCTGGTAGGAACGCTGGTCGCCGGGCAGACCTTCTATATCTTCACGCTCGAGAACCTGAAGCAGTTCGGCGCTCTCAAAGCGATCGGAGTTACTAACTGGCGCATCACGAGCATGATTCTGCTGCAAGCGGGGATGGTGGGAGCGATCGGATACTCGATCGGGATCGCGATGACAGCGGCCTTTTACGAGTACTTCAGCAAGAATGTCGACCTGCGCGGCTTCTTTCTTCCCTGGCAGATCGCGACCGGTACAGCAGGAGCGGTGCTGGTCATCATCGTGATCGCGAGCTTTATGAGCATACGGCGTGTACTGGTGCTCGAGCCGGCGGTGGTGTTTCGAGGCTAAGGAGGAGCGTATGCGGAATGTTGCAGTTTCATGCCACGGAATCACAAAGGCATTCGACAGCGGCGAGAACCAGGTGTTGGCGCTGCGTGGGGTGGATTGGGAGGTACGGTTCGGGGAGCTGACGCTGCTGGTCGGCCCAAGCGGCTGCGGAAAGACAACGCTGATTTCGGTGATTGCCGGATTGCTGGATGCGACCTCAGGCGAACTGGAGGTGCTGGGGGAAGATATGCGCCGCTTGCGTGGCACGGACGCGGTGGTGTTTCGGCGCCGGAATCTCGGGTTTGTCTTTCAGCAGTTTAATTTGTTGCCGTCGCTGACCGCGGTCGAAAATGCTGCTGTCCCCCTGCTCGCGGCGCGTGTTCCACGGAGAACGGCGGTAGCACGCGCATCGGAGTTGTTGGCTGAGCTAGGGCTGGGGCACCGGTTGAATGCGCTGCCTTCCAAGCTCTCGGGCGGCCAACAACAGCGGGTGGCGTTAGCGCGAGCCCTGCTGCACGAGCCGAAGCTCATTGTTTGCGACGAGCCCACCTCGGCGCTGGATCACGAGACGGGCCATGCAGTGATGGAGCTTTTGAAGCGTGTTGCTGTCCGCGAAGACCGGGCAGTAATTGTCGTGACGCATGACAGCCGCGTATTCGAGTTTGCTGACGAGATCGCGGAGATGGAAGACGGAAGTATTCGCTCTGAGGGTTTGGAAGCAGTTCTCGAGGGCGAGCTGGTCGAAAGGATATAGCCATGATCAAGTACGGATTGCCAGTAATTGCAGCAGTTCTTTTGGGTTTGGCAGTGTTTTCGGTTGCGAGAACTCAGCCGGTCAGGAAAGTGGTTCCTCCACCGAGCGCGCCTGCGTCGGCCGCCTACACAAAGGAGGTGGGCGCAATTGGCTTAGTGGAGGCGAGTTCGGAAAACATTGCTATCAGTCTTCCGGTCCCAGGGCTGGTGACACATGTGTACGTGAAAGCGGGCGATAGCGTGAAGAAAGGAGAGCGGCTGTTCTCGCTGGACGACCGGGACGTTGCGGCGGAACTGCGACTGAGGCAGACGGAACTGACATCAGCGGAGGCGAAGCTGCAGAAGTTATTGGATTCACCACGCCCGGAAGAGATCCCGCCTGCCGAGGCTCGTGTTGAAGAAGCGGAGGCAGCACTGCGCGACGCCGATGTTCAGGACAAATTGATTGAATCGGTCCGCGACCGGCGCGCCATTCGCGAGGAAGATCTGGAGCGGAGGCGAATTGGCGTGGCATCAGCGAAGGCGAGGCTGGAACAGGCCAAGGCTGATCTTGCTCTGTTGAAAGCGGGGTCATGG
>JAFARV010000245.1 GCA_019245255.1 Acidobacteriaceae bacterium
ACATGCGCCCGGTCGCGAAAATCAGAAGCTGCGTCCAACGCGTACAGCCCGCCGTCATTTGTGTTGAACGGATACCGGTTCCGAAAATAGTTATAACGAACGAAGAACTGGTTGTTCTGGTTGATCGTCCAGTCGAAGCGGACATCCACCCATTGCGCGTGCTGTACGCTTTGTGCAGTAGCAAGCAAATTGGCCGGTATTCCGATCGCGGCTGCATTCGCGGTTGTGATGGTGACAGGTGTCGGCGTGGCGCGCTTAATGTGTTCGTAGGAAGCGAAGAAGAATAGCTTGTCCTTAATGATGCGGCCGCCCGAGTTCGCCGAGAAATCGTTCGCAGCGGGAACAGGAGTGGTGTGTGTCGCCAGGATGGGCCGGGCCACCAGGTCGAGCGGTCGTCCGACAAACTGCACCGTGCCGTGAAATTGGTTACTGCCCGATTGCGTGATGACGTTGTATACGTCGCCTGCAGTCCTGCCGAATTCCGGAGCGAAACTGCTCGAAACGGTTTGAACTTCATTTACATAGCTATTTGCAATCGCGAAAAGACGCAAGCCAGTGCGGTCGGTTTCAGTGTCGACGGTGCCGTCTAACTGATAGCTGACGTGATCCACTAAGCCGTTTGTATTAAGAAGCCGGGGAATGCCGAGTTCTGGATTCGGATGTCCACTAACACCCGGCTGAAACAAAACAAAGTTGTAAGGATTACGTGAAGTAAGCGGCAGGTTTGATGTTTCTTCGTGAGTGATGGTGCGGCCGACATCGACGCGAGCTGGATCGACAATGGGAGCGCCGCCAGTTACCTCAACGGCAGTGCTCAGAGTGCCCACTTTCAACTGTGCATCGATTACGGCTTGAGTGCCGGCGTCAAGAATCACTCCCGAATGGCTTTCAGGACTGAAGCCAGGGCTCTCGATGGTGACTTTATATGGACCGAGCGGCAAATTCGGGAAAACGTAGTAGCCGTCCTTATCGGTTTTGCTGTCGCGAGTGAAACCCGTCGCTGCGTTCTGTATGGTTACAGAAGCGTTCGCGACCGGGCCGCCTGTCTGATCGGTCACTTGACCTCGTATGCTTCCGTTTATCGCCTGTGACTGTGAGAACGCAGGCAAAGCGAGAACCAGGATTGCGAAAAGCGTGAATGAGCGTTTGATGCACTCCATGCGAGCCCCCTTCTGTCCGGAATCCTTTCCTTATATCATTTGGAGCGAGCTCGCGAGCCGCTCATGACAGAGCGGGCGTTCCACTTGCGCTTCCAAGGAAAACGGGACGGATGTGCCGGTCGAAGAGATTACCCGTTACATTCTTCGCGATCACCGGCTCCGTCTCTCGCAGTAATTGGAGGTAGCGAGGTCCCAGTTTGGCCGCGACCTTAAAACCGACATGAAGCAGTTGGCGCATGCTGCTGTTGTACGCGGGATTGGCTTGGTCATGTCGAATTGCGGACGTGAAGTGTTCGGAGGACCAGGTGTTGACCGCATCCGGGCTCGGCAGACTGGCGCGCTCAATGTCGATGACGCTCGCATAAGGCACGGTGAGCTCGTCGCAGTGCGACAACGCCTCACGATAAATTTCTTTTGCGAGCGCGAGCCCAGCGCCGCCCGCCTCAGCTAGTCCGATCAACTCCTCGAGCCAGGTGGTTCCAGCCGTCTTCAGATGCACGCCCGCATCGAAGCGACGGAGGGCCCGATGAATGGGGTCGTAGATAGAAAACTTGTCGCTTCCCGAATGCACGCTCAGCTTCAAGTTCGATGCAAGACCGTATCGTTCAACGGCATGACCGATCACAGCGATGTCATTTGCGAATTCTTCAGAGAACTTGTTCACATCGCCCACGTAGTCCACGCCCTTGTTGAAGCGGCCCGTGAACTTAGGGGCGATTGTCTGAATCGGTATACGATCGTCGGCGATCGCGGCCAGAATAATCAGCAGCTCCGCCGAGGTCTGCGGCGAATCGGTCTCGTCCATCGAGACTTCAGCGATAAAGTTGCCGGTGCCTTTCCGCTGTTCGATATGCCGATAAATGCGGCCCGCTTCCTCGATCGCGGCCAGGTATTTGTTCGCGACCTTGTGCACAAACGCGTGATCGCTCTCGAAACTCCTCTCGATTCCGGGGATCTCAATCGTTCCGGTGAGTTCGGAGTGGCGCTTTACGAAGTCATTCACCTTACTTGGGTCCGCGGGCTTGCCAATGAGGTCGGCCACATCGATGGTGAAGAAGTCGCAGGGCTTTAGAAACCGCTCGACTGTGTTCAGATTGATGTGATCGGCATCCAGGAAGTACGGTTTTGACCACTTTAGTTCGGCAATCGCGCGGTCCGCAGCACAGCGCGTCTCAGACGGCTCGGAGCCAATGATATTGTGTTCGCGGTTGGATTTATTCCAAACCGGGATGACCTCGACACCAGCCTGCGCTCCCTGAATACAAGCCTGAAGCTGGGCCTTCGCCTGGTGAGCGAAACGGTCGCCTACGCCAATCGAATATTTAGGAAGCCTGAGTGAGTCCGCCATACGGGAAATTGTAAGCCGTATAAGCTGGAAGCGCACGCGCGATGGAGATCAACGGCAAGCCTCTGCTGATGGTTCACGATTTTGAGCAAGCGGCTCGAGATACACTTCCGCACAATGCGTATGAGTACCTCGAGGGCGGGGTCGCAGACGATCTCACCGTACGCGAGAACCGAACCGTGTTCGACAGGATGCACCTGAATCCACAGGCGCTTGTCGATGTCAGCAAGCTCGATACTTCGCTTGACTTGTTCGGAATGAAGCTGGCGTTTCCGGTTCTATTGGCGCCTACCGGGTATCACAAGCTCTTTCATCCCGATGGGGAACTCGAGACCTTGCGCGGCGCGGAAGCGAGTGGGGCGCATTTCATGACGGCATGCTTCTCCACTGTGGCTTACGAAGAGATCGCAAGCGCTGCTACGCGACCGCTGTCGTTTCAGCTCTATTTGCAACCTCACCGCGAACACACCAAGGCAATTGTCGATACAGTTCTCGGTGCGGGATGCGCCGCGCTGTGCGTGACGGTCGACGTGCCCGTCAACGGACCGCGCGATCGCGAGCTGCGCTCCGGGTTCGGTCTACCCGAAGGAGCAGAACGGTCGAACCTGTCGTTCCTGGGTCAATCGCTCGCTCATGCTCCTCATCGGCCGGCTGGGCGCGACATCTACTCGCCCGTGCGCGCTCCAAATGCGACTTGGAGCGAGCTTCAGTGGCTTCGCTCAGTGACTCCTGTTCCACTGATCATTAAGGGACTGCTCAACCCGGAGGAGGCGGAAAAGGCTATCGATTGCGGCTGTGACGGCGTTATCGTCTCGAATCATGGCGGTCGCAGTATAGATACCGCGCCTGCTGCCATCACGGCGCTACCACGCATTGTTCAGCGTGTTAGAGGACGCGTACCGGTCCTGGTAGACGGTGGAATTCGTCGTGGAACGGACGTGTTCAAATGTCTCGCACTTGGAGCAAAGGCGGTGCTGATCGGGCGTCCGTATCTGTACGGCTTGGCGGTTGCCGGTGCAGCGGGAGTCGCGCGCGTCGTCGAGATCCTCCGGACCGAACTCGAAATGGCAATGGGCCTAATGGGCTGCGCTCGCCTGTCTGACATTACTGCGGCGCGTCTGTGGCAGCCGTAAATGTACGAGGCGCGAGCTTGTCCCTGGGGCACCGCGGCCCGCATGCCGGGCAGTGATGGGTTATCATTGAGCGTTCCAGCAGTTATGGACCCGGCAACCATACGTTTTTGTATTTACTTCGCCCTTGCAGGCATCGCGATTATGATAGTGATGTTGGGCGTGTTGGCTCTTGTGGCGCTGGAACGGCATCTCTACGCCAACGCCGCAGTATTCGGTTTCGTGGTCGCCTTCCTGATCTACTCGTTCCGTTTCTTATACTCGCAGACTAAGGGAATCTGGATTTGACCTCTTGGGCCAAGCCTCGCCGGTCTTGGCCCATTGAGACTTTCTACATGTCGCGCATTGCGGTGTACGGGCAGTGAATTTATGGACCCCGTCCTGAGACGTTTTTGTATTTATTTCGCCCTCGCATGTCTCGTGCTTGGGATTGTTATGTTCGGAGTTTTGACGCTCGCGGCGTTGGATCGGCACCGCTATCCCGATGCCGCTCTGTTCGGCCTCGTTCTTGCTTTCTTGATCTACTCGTTCCATTTTTTGTATTCACAAAGCAAGGGAATCTGGATCTAAAGACAGTTCTAGAGCGGTGTGATCGTGTTCTTCGAAGCACTTCTCGGCTGAGCGTCAACCTCCGGGAGTACGTCACCCGTCCACCTGACCTCTCCCGATGTTGTCTGGAATCGAGCTCTCTTCAGGCAGTGAGTAACTGGTGCTGCGGCCACCTTCCGGTCCTCGGACGAGTAGGCGCTCACCAACCAGCGACAGCAGGTCTCTCAGCGCTGTATCTTGCGAGCACTTCGTCAGCGCAGCGTATTTGGAGGTCGTCAGCCTTCCTTCGAAGCCGTCGAGCAGGCGGTTGAGGACCAATCGCTGGCGCTCGTTGAGGGAGAGTTGTTGCGCACGCTCCCAGAATCGGGCCTTTCTCATCACAG
>JAFARV010000591.1 GCA_019245255.1 Acidobacteriaceae bacterium
AGGGGCCGCCGAATGCGGTACAAGACATGCCGGCGGAGAGGGTGATTGATGGGCAGCTTTGGATGATCAAAATCGTCTGCCGGATCGCGCTTCATCCCGAGTTTCTCCATGACGCGGCGGGAGCGCAGATTAGCGGCGACGGTAAATGATACGACTTCGCCGAGCTCCCAAGCACCGAACGCCTGTTCGAGAACGGCCGTGGCTGCTTCCGTTGCGAAACCGTGACCCCAGTAGCGGGAATCCAGCCTCCAGCCGATCTCAACGCAGGGCGTAAAGTGGGCCTCAAAGCTCGGAACGAACAGACCCACGAAGCCAATGAACTCGGCGGCACTTCGCAATTCAACAGCGAAGGGTCCGAACCCGTAGCGCCCGAAATGCGCTTCGATGCGATCGACCATCGCGTCACTCTCTGCGCGCGTAAGTAATGCCGGCATGAACTCCATCACTTTGCGATCTGCGTTTATGCGAGCGAATGGCTCGCGGTCATCCTCGCACCAGCGCCGCAGAAGCAGTCTGGGTGTCGACAGCATCTCAGACAATTCGGCTCCGGCACACGCAAACAACGATTTTTAGAACTCCCTTCACTGTGTTTTCCATCGAGGATTTGGATGTTAGTCTGAACATGTGCGTATCGCTCTCTTTTTGCTTTCGGCGTCGATGCTTGCGCAGACTTCGCAGACGCCAGACCAAGTGGCGAAGCCTAAGGTCCCGCTGACGAAGCCAGGCACGAGCTCAACAACGCATAAAACTGCGAACAAGCCTGCGTCACAGAGCGAGCCAGCCCTTTCGACCGAAGACGACAAAACTATTTACGCCCTCGGCTTGTCTGTTTACCGTTCGCTGGGCCAGTTTGATCTATCGCCAGCCGAGTTGAAGATCGTGGAGCGCGCTTTGAGAGACGCAGCGGCGCAAAAGCCGGCTGTGGACATTGCCGTATACGGGCCCAAGATTCAAGGATTGGCGCAAACGCGGATGGCGCGAGTTGCCGAGAAACAAAAAGCGGAATCCCAGGCGTATCTGGACAAAGCAGCAGCGGCGCCAGGGGCAGTGAAGACCCCAAGCGGGCTGGTATTTCGCGAGTTGAACGCGGGAACCGGTCCGACTCCGAAGGCAACTGACACGGTGAAGGTAAATTACAGGGGAACTCTGGTGAACGGCACTGAGTTCGACAGCTCCTATTCGCGCGGGACGCCTGCAGAGTTCGCATTGAACAGGGTGATCCCGTGCTGGACGGAAGGGGTGCAGCGAATGAACGTCGGCGAGAAAGCTCAGCTTGTTTGCCCCGCAGATCTGGCGTATGGGCAAAGCGGACGTCCAGGGATTCCGCCCGGAGCGGCGCTGGTGTTTGAGATCGAGCTGGTCGGGATTCAGAGCGTGGGAGCGGAACCTCCGGCTGCAACAGCGCCTGCGCCGCCGACAGCGCCCGCGCCGCCCGCAGCACCTCCGCCGCCCACAGCGCCTCCACCGGAACAGAGCAAGTAACGCCCGCAAAGTTAGCGAGAGCCTTCATTTGCCCTCCTCGTTGCCGGGTAGTGTCCAGGCATAGACCACGTCTTCGACGCCAGTCAAAATGAACTGCTTTCCACCCCACTCGTAGGTCATGGGCGAGCTATTCAGGACGCCTCCCGGATAGACGTGCCAGAGTACATTTCCATTGGCGGCATCGAGCGCAAGGAGATTTCCCGTCACGTCGCCTGTGATCAGAAGGCCGCCGGCGGTGGTCAGTATGCCCGGATGTCCAAAGCCTTCCTCTTCCTCGCGAGTCCATCGTACTTTCCCCGTCTCGTAATCGATGGCGACCAGGCGTGCGCACCCCCAAAGCGGATTCGCGAGACCGCCTTGATGACCCTCCGGTTTTCCGCTGGAACTCAGGTCGAGATAGTAGATGGTGAATCCGTCCTGCGCATTTACATAAAGGAGTTTTGTTTGTGGATCGAAGCTCGGCGCCTGCCAATTGGTTGCGCCCTCTTCGTAGGCACGTACCAGCGATCCGTCGCGCTGTGGCTCCTTTGCCGGATCGGAGACGGGCTCCCCTTTCGCGTTCAACCCTGATGCCCAGTCGACAGGAATGAAGCGAGTGGTGACGAGGTCTTCACCCGTCTCACGATCGAGGAGGAAGTAGTAGCCGTTGCGGCTCGCTTGAGCAAGCAGTTTCCGCGGCCTTCCCTTAAACTCGGCGTCGAAGAGCACGGGCGTTTCGACGGCATCCCAGTCATGGGTGTCGTGGGGCGAGGGTTGAAAATACCACTTGAGCTTCCCGCTATCGGCATCGAGAGCGACGATAGCGCAGGTATATAGGTTGGCGCCTTTGCGGCCGATGCCGGCGAGCACTGGATGTGGATTGCCTGTGCCCCAGTACACGAGGTTCAGTTCCGGATCGTAGGTACCGGTGACCCAGGCCGGTCCACCGCCGTGTGCAAGCGAATCCGCATTCGGCCAGGTTTTCGCTTCCGCGGTATCGGAGGGCGGCAAGGTGTTGAAACGCCAAATTACGCTACCGTCATCGGGGCTCAGCGCCTCGATGAAGTGTGGGACATCGGTTTGGTCTCCCGAAGTACCAATTACGATTTTGTTTTTAACGAGGAGCGGCGCGACGCTTAAGTAGTATCCGAAGGCGACATCCGCAACCGTGACATCCCATATCTGCTTACCGTCGCGCGCATTCAAACAGATGACGTGCGCATCGGGAGTGCCCATGTACAAACGATCGTTGTACATCGCGACGCCACGATTACCGAGGTGATTGCCCTCCGATGCACGATGATAATGCCAGATCTGGCGGCCGGTGCGTGCATCGACGGCCCAGGCATTGTCGGGGGTGGTGAAATACAAGATTCCGTTTACTTCGAGCGGAGTCGCTTTGAACGTGGTTGAGTGCGTCTGGAAGGCCCAGGCCAGTTTCAGGGATGCGACATTGCGAGTGTTGATTTGGTCGAGAGTGGAGTAGCGGCGCCCTGAGTAGTCACCGTTGTATGTCGCCCAGGTGTTAGTTGGCGGATTCAACAGTGCTTGCGGCTCGAGGCTTTGCGCCGCAACAGCATAGATACCCGACAGCAGAACCAAGAGAAGCCTCACTTTCAAGAGAAGCCTCACTTTCAAGAGAAGCCTCACTTTAAGGTCTCCAGATA
>JAFARV010000691.1 GCA_019245255.1 Acidobacteriaceae bacterium
AACGTCACGCAACGGATTGCGCGCGCCGGTTGCGATCACGCAGTAATCTGCATCGATGTGGCCCGTTCTGGTTTTGATGCGCCATCCCGAAACAGCGCGCTCGAGACTCAGGACACGCGATTTTTCAATCTCCGCGCCGGCGTCTTCGGCGCGTTTCAACAGCATCCCGTTCAAGTCCATCCGCGAGTAGATGACCAGAGGCCGCGCGAGCTCCATCTTGAACGCACCCGCTTTCGGCGCAGCCAACAGTGTGTCTGTGACCAGCCGTTTTGGCGTGTCATTCTCGATCAGGTAGGGGTACTGCGAATAGGCTTTGTAAGTGATCCCGCCGCCGCAAGGTTTCTCCCAGGCGAGTTTCTCGTCCACAACGATCGTGCGAAGGCCCGCGCGTGCCAGGCGTTCCGCAGCAGTTGCACCGGCCGGCCCGGCGCCCAACACTGCCACGGTCTTCATTGCGAACGCCCTTCAGATCCAGCCTGATCGCCCAGCGCCGGATGCCCCGGAGGTAGAGTGTCTGTCTGAGGATGTCCGGGTGGCAGCGTGCCTGGAATGCCGTTATGGAAGCCATTACCATGCAAATCGCCGACGTTCACTACCGTCCACTCACCGTCGCGGTTTTCGAGAGTATATTTCATGACCATACCGCTGTTGACCGATTTACTATCCTTTGGATGGAACGCGACGGTCGCATATGCCATATTTTTGTCGAAAGAAACGGATGTTGTGGTAACGTCCAGGCTTTTGAGGTCCAACCCGGAGTGAGTTTCCAGACGCTTCATGATCGCTTGCTGAACCTTCTCCCTACTTTGCATCCGGTCCCCGCACCCGGATGTAATAAGCAGAATTACTGGCAAGAAGGACCACCAGCGCGGCACGTTCTTGATTATAACTAGATAGAGATCAGCAACTTCCGACTAAGTTCTTATGCGGGCATACCTGGTAACATACGCGTTCATCGTGATTTCCGCCTCTGCTGCCAGCATTCCCGCCGGAACCGAAGTTCATGTCCGGCTCCTGACAGAGGTGTCGAGCAACAAGCCTTCGGGGCAAATCGTGCGAGCTGCCGTGACTGCACCCGTGTTCCTCAACGGGGCACCTGTTATTTCCGCGCGGACGGAACTCGTGGGGAAGACCGCTGATGCGCACACCGCGGCGACCGCGGACCAGGGCGGAGAACAGCCGGCAACTCTGCGTATCAACTTTTCCACCATCGAAAATTCTTCCGGACCAGGAAAACCACTATCCTGCGTCGTCGAGTCAATCGACAATGCGCGGGAGACGGTCGACCAGACCGGACTTATCGTAGGAATCACGCCATCGCAGACCATTGAGGCTCGCATTGACCAGGGCATCGGTAAGCTGAGCGCACGCAATTCCGAGTTCGGCCAACTCCTTTCGGGCATCGAAACAGCAATGGTGAAGAAGGTGGATCCAGAGATCGATTATCAGCCGGGCGTCGACCTGGTTCTCAAGCTCACTCAACCTCTGGACTGGGCTCCAACTGCCGCGGCACAGAGCTCCGTCGCAGCGATTGAGCCTTCGGACGCTCTGGTCAGAGTCGTCAACGGCGAACCGTTCCGAACGGTAGCTGAGAGTCCACCCAAGCCGTCGGACATGACTAACCTGATGTTCATCGGCACCGAGGAACAGATTCAGCAGGCATTCCGCGACGCCGGTTGGTCCGCGTCAGAACGGCTCAGCGAAAACTCCAAGATCGAAACCGCACGAGCGATCATCGAAAGTCGCGGCTACAACGAAGCCCCAATGTCAATCCTTTTGCTGGACGGCAGGCCGCCTGACCTGACTTTTCAAAAACAGAACAATACCTTTGCGAAGCGCCATCACATCCGCGTCTGGCGTCGGCCCGACACTTTCAACGGCAAGCCTGTCTGGGTCGCGGCGGCTACGCACGATACCGGTATTACGTTCTCGCAGCAATCGAAAACATTCACGCATGGCATTGATCCGGACATCGACAATGAGCGTTCGAAGGTGGTCAACGATCTTCTGTTCACCAACGACGCACACGCACTGGCGTTGGTTGACCGCTCCTCGATTCCTAAAGATGCGTCAAACGCGACCGGCGACAAACTGATCACGGACGGTAAAATGGCGGTTCTGGAATTCTAGCCGCCTGAATGCAAAAAACCGAAGAACAGAACACGCAGAGCATTGGAGCGCTTCTGCGCAGTGATCCCCGCTACAAGTATCTGGACACATTCATAACGTTGTTTGTCGTGGTGCTTGTCATCTCGAACATCATTGCCCCGAAGTTTTTTGCCATCGGGACGCTTCGCGTAAGCTGCGCGCAGATGCTGTTTCCGATCACATACATCTTCGGCGACATATTCACCGAAGTGTACGGTTATTCGGCCTCGCGCAGGGCGATCTGGTACGGATTCTTTGCAGAATTTATCGTCGTGGGCATTACGTATCTCGCTGTTGTCATCCCGGGCGCACCCGAATATACGGATCAGGTTGCGTTTTCCACGGTGTTCAAGCCTGTGGGCCGCTTTGTCGCTGCCAGTCTGATTGCGTACTGGTGCGGCGAGTTCGTCAACTCGTTTACGCTCGCCG
>JAFARV010000803.1 GCA_019245255.1 Acidobacteriaceae bacterium
CCGAATCAATAGCAAGAAGCAGGGAGTATGCGGCTTAGCGGGCTTCGCCAACGTTGATCGAGCGGTCGGGCTCCCAAACGAGACGGGCGTTTGCCAGCGCTTCCCGGAACCGCTTGGCACGAATGGTGAAGACGCGGTGGTCTCCGGCCGCCATGGATTCTCCATCGGCAATATCGCCGCCGACGCCGATTGCGCACGCGCCGGCCCGAACGTAGTCCGAGCAGTTCTCCAGACTGACGCCTCCGGAGGCTATGAACTGAATGTTGGGATATTGTCCGCGCAGTGCTCGCACGTAACGTGGCCCACCCATCGAGTAACAGGGGAACAGCTTCACAGCATCGGCTCCACTCGCCGCCGCCACTTGCACCTCTGTTGGCGTAATGGCGCCTGCAAAGATGGCAACCCCCATCTCGCGAGCTTTCAGAACGGATTCCTCACTGAAACCTGGCGTGACTATGAATTGAGCACCGGCCCGCACTGCCGACTCGAGGATATCCGCATCCGTAACGCTGCCCGCTCCGATGAGCATGTCACTCCGGTGAGCATTCACGACTGCGGCTAAGACGGCATCGGCTCCCGCCGGTGCCAGCGAGACCTCAATAATCGGAATGCCGCCTGCGCGGATCGCCGCGGCGGCGTGGACGGCTTCTGCCGGATTAGACGTTCGCACTGCGGGTATGATGCCGATCTCCTGAATGCGACTCCAAGCTCCATCTCTACTCATATGGCACTTACTCCGTAATTGAAGTAACAGCGGCTAATCTTCGAGGAACTGTGTTTCTGGCGATGGCAGCTTATCATATTCCTTCGCGAACCAGTTATAAAGAGTGGGCAACAAGAAAATGCTTAAGAGCAGTTCACCAATGAGCCCGCCGACAATCACAATGGCAAACGGCCGTTGAGAATCCGACCCAATACCGTGAGATAACGCCGCGGGTAGCAGACCGAGGGTAGCAACGAGCATCGTCATCATGATAGGACGCAACCGAAGCACTGCGCCTTCGACGGCCGCGTCCTCAATGCTATGGCCCCGCGCCCGGAGTTGATTGATGTATTCCACCATAATGATGCCGGTTTGTACCGAAACTCCAAACAGTGCCAAAAAGCCAACGCCCGAGGAAACGCTAAAGTTAGTGTGAGTCAGCAGCAACGCCACAACACCGCCGACTGGGGCTATCATGACGTTAGTCAGAACCAACAACGCCCACTTAAGAGAAGTGAACATCGTGTACAGAATAATAAAGATCAGAACTACGGTAAGAGGCACAATAATCGCGAGTCTGGCCTGTGCCCGCTTCTCACTTTCATATTCGCCTTCCCAATCCAGACGATAGCCGCGAGGAAGGCTTACTTTCTGCCCCACTTTCTGGATCGCCTCTTCCACTGCACCGCCGAGATCGCGCCCACGTACGCTGTACTTGATCGCGATGTAACGTGAGTTACCCTCCCGATAGATCTCCGAACCGCCGTCGACAACAGAAATCTTGCAAAGCTGCGCAAGCGAGACTCTTTCTCCCGTCGGCGCGAGCAGCCGTATGTTTTCGATAGCCTCTCTGGTATTTCTGAAGCGGTACTGATAACGAGCCACGAGGTCGTATCGCGCTTCGCCCTTCAGGACCTGTGTAAGTGCGTTCCCGCCGACAGCGGTCTGAATTGCATCCTGTACATCGGCAACATTGATCTGATAACGGGCCGCGGCATCGCGATCTACTACGACATTCAGATTCGGTTGACCGAGTACGCGAAAGACGCCAAGATCCGCAATGCCCTGGACTGTGCGCATTACGGCAACGATCTGGTCCGCTTTGTCTTCCAGCACCTTCAGGTCGTCGCCGTATATCTTAGTAGCAAGTTGTCCTTTAACGCCGCTGACCGCCTCTTCCATGTTGTCGGCAATCGGCTGCGAAAAGTTCCAGAGCACGCCGGGTATCTTCTCCAGTTCTTTATCCATGGCGGCGATTATTTCTTCTTTGTTCTCATGGAATGCCGGACGCCATTGTTCCTTCGGCTTCAGGTCAACAAAGTACTCAGTATTGAAAAAGCCTGTTGTATCCGTACCATCATCGGGACGGCCAACCTGGCTGGTGGTTTGATTTACCTCCGGAAACCTGCACAGCAGAATGCGCGCCTGGTTCGCCAGCCGGATTCCTTCCGAAGGTCCGGTACTTGGCGCCAACGTGCCACGCACCCAAAGCGCGCCTTCGTCGAGGTGCGGCAGGAACTCGGAGCCGATGGTATTTGCTATGAAGAAAGCGCCGACAAGGCAGGCCGCAGCAAACCCTACCGTGATGGTGCGCCTTCGGATTGCAGCTCTAACCGCGACGCGATACCTGGCTATTACCCAAGTCATCACCGGGTTGCGCCATTCGCGCGCCCCTTTCGGAAACAGGAAGCTTGAAAGCACGGGCGCGATCACCATCGAAAATACTAAAGCGCCGAGCAGAGCGAAGGCCACGGTCCAGGCCATCGGTTTGAACAAACGTCCTTCTACTCTCTGAAGAGTGAAAATGGGAATGTAAGCCGTAATAATGATGGCGATGGCGTAAAATACTGGACGTTGAACCTCGTGCGCCGCCTCAAATATCTTCTGCTTCGCCGGTCTGTTGTGAGGGTCCGGATGTCCTAAATGCCGAATAATGTTCTCCACCATGACTACGGCGCCGTCTACAACCATCCCGAAGTCTAAGGCGCCTAACGAAAGCAGGTTAGCCGGAATCCCCTTCAGCTTTAAACACGAGGACGCAAACAAAAGCGAAAACGGAATGGTGAGCGCGACAATGAATGCGCCGCGCACATTGCCGAGGAAGAGAAAGAGAATGATGACGACGAGAATAATTCCCTCGGTCAGGTTGTGCAATACGGTATGGGTGGTGTAGTGAACCAGATCGCTTCTATCGAGGAAAGGCCAAACCTTGACTCCCGGAGGCAGGATTCGTTCATTCAGCTCCTTTACTTTTTGATGGATTCCATTTAACGCAGTTTCCGCCTCAGCGTCCTTTCTT
>JAFARV010000827.1 GCA_019245255.1 Acidobacteriaceae bacterium
CAGAAAGGTCGCCCATTGGCAGTTGTCCGGTATCGGAGGTAACGCGAACAATGCCTCTACCAGCGGAATCGCACTCTTGCGCGCAAGAGCAAGAAACAGCGGCTGGTTCAAAAGAAAATTGAACAGCATGTGCATCTTGTCACCGGCGCCAAAGTATTGATTGATCTTCTCTCGCGACACATTCGCCTCGGCAAGCAGTATTGCGTCACCCGAGCGCCACGACAGGTATTCGCGAAAATCCGCGAGGTACCGATACTCTTCAGGCGCTTCTTTGGTATCGAGTCCCTTGAGTTCAAATAGAAACGGTGCTGCGTCGACGCGGAAACCGGAAACGCCTAGCTGCAGCCAGAGCCCGATAACCCGGCAGATCTCGGCCCGTACTTCGGCGTTCGAGATATTCAGATCCGGCTGAAATTTATAAAAACGGTGGAAGTAATATTGCTTTGCAACTCGATCGAGCGTCCACGTACTCTTCTGAACGCCCGGGAACACCATGCCTTGTTTTGCATTCTTCGGCTTCTCCGATTTCCATACATAGAAATCTCGATAGTATGACTTCGGATCGCTGCGCGACGCTAAGAACCAGGGATGCTGATTCGAGGTGTGATTGACAACCAGATCGATCAACACTCGCAACCCATGCGAACGCGCATGCTGAATAAACTGGACAAAATCCCCAAGCGTTCCCAGCCGCGAATCGACCCCAAAGTAGTCCGTAATGTCGTAACCGTCATCGCGAAAAGGCGTCGGGTGAAAGGGAAGGAGCCAGACCGTGTTAAAGCCTAAACCGGCTATGTACGGTAACTGTTCTGTCAGTCCCTTGAAATCGCCGAACCCGTCGCCATTTCCGTCTTTGAACGTCTCGACTTCCAGGCTATAGATGATTGCGTCCTTAAACCAACGGTCAGTCATGCGGTGACAAGGACAATTTTGCCGATGTGACCGCCTTCCTCGAGGTGCCGGTGCGCGAGGCTGGCCTGTGCGAGTGGAAATGTGGAATCGACCACCGGCCGGAACGGATTCTTCGCCGGAAGCAACGGCCAGATGTTCTCGAGCAGCGCACGCGCGATTTCGCCTTTCTGCAGCGGAGTTCGCACGCGCATGGTAGACCCCATTACACGAGCTCGTTTCTGCATCAGGCGGCCAAGATCCAGCTCGCCCGTGCGCCCACCCTGTAGCGCAATGATCGCAATCCGGCCCTCGGTCGCGAGGCATTCCAGATTCCTCCCAAGGTACGCGCCGCCCAGAATGTCTGCCACTACGTCGACCCCTCGACCTTCGGTAACCCGCTTGACTTCGGTTACGAAATCGGACTCTTTGTAATGGATCGCATGCACGGCTCCCAATGCGATCGCGGCATCACAGCCCGCGCGAGAACCCGCCGTCGCAATCGGGATTGCGTTCCACAGTTTTGAAAGCATGATCGCGGTGCTGCCGATCCCGCTCGCGCCGCCGTGTATGAGAATCGTTTCACCGCCCTTCAGTTGCGCGCGAGTGATCAGATTGTCGTAGACCGTAAAGAGGTTCTCCGGCAGGGTTGCGGCCTCTACCGTGCTCCAATTTTCCGGAACCGGGAGCACCTGCAGTACGGGAGCAACACAATACTCCGCATAGGCGCCTCCCGTAACAATCGCGCACACCCGATCGCCCACGTGGAAGTGCTTGACGGCGGCGCCGACCGCCTCGACAGTCCCCGCCAGATCGAGCCCGGGAATATCGGATGCTCCCGGCGGTGGCGGATACGCGCCTTGCCGTTGCATGATGTCCGCCCGTGAGACCCCCGCAGCGGCGACCCGGATCAGAACCTCGTCTGGCCCGGGCTCCGGAATCGGCCGATCCACCGGACGGAGCACCTCCGGCGGCCCAAATGTTGAGATTTCAATCGCCAGCATTCTCGTAATCCGCTAGGTTACCGTCGCGTTCATTCACGCTCGAAAAATATAAATGCACGTTTCACCACTCTCCCGTGGAGACTACTAAAAATGTGGTACTTTGGAAATACCCTTAACATTTTGGAGGCAGCTTTGCTGTTGAACAGAACATCGTTCGTACTCTCTTTCTGCGCGTTGAGCGTGCTATCGCTGACCCAGATCGCCGAAGCACAGGAGCGCGATGCGCAGTCGCAAACGCAGGCACGCATCACGG
>JAFARV010000854.1 GCA_019245255.1 Acidobacteriaceae bacterium
TGGAACTGATGCCGGACCTGTTTTCGGACGATACGCTCGAACTCATGAAAAAGTTCAAGGCGTTGTTCGACCCAGCGTGCTGTCTGAATCCGGGCAAGGTTCTGCCCGGCGCAAAGCAATGCTTCGAAATCCGGCAGCGTCCGGAAATGGTCCTGTAGTCCGCCGGTCAGACGGCCTCCCCGGGCGCGGCGAACCCTTTAGCCGTTTGACCCGGCGGCCATCGTCAGACCTTCGCGCTGCGCCGCGTCTTTCACAGACCGCCCGGCCTCCTCGGCCACGTGCTGTACTTTTTCAACGGCTTCCCGGGCCGCAGATTTGGCACGCCCAATCAGTTGGTCGCGCGCTTCGCCCATATACTCGCCTTCGATGCGCGTGGCAGGGAGAGACAAACCAAGAATTGCGCCGGCCGCGAGTGCCGCGATCCCCAACGCCATCGGATTGTCCTGTAACGTGGTATTCAGTTGCTGTTTCGCAACTTGAGCACGCTGGCGGGTCTGCTCGCTCACATAGTTGAACTGCTCTCGAGCGGCATCGGCCGCGCTGCTTGCGGCGTCCCGCACCGTGTTGGTGGCTGAAGTCACAGCGGTGCCGGCACGGTCGGCGACGTCTCGGGCACGGTCCGCCACCGTCGAAGCCGCCGTGCGCACCTTCTCGGCTGCAGTATTTGCGGCCTCTCGAGCGCTGTCACCGAAAGTCGTACTGGATGTATTCCATTCGTCCGTCCTTAGATCTCCATACGGCTGCGGCTCGTTCCGATATATCGCCCCATAAGAATACTGCTGTGTTTTCCTTGAATTCCAGATCAGCATTCCGAGTCCGAGGCCAACCAGCCCCAAGGGCACCGGGTTCTCGCGAATGTACCCGATGAGAGACGTGCTTGTATCGCGGACCGCCGTGCCCGTCCTTTGCGTCGCGTCGGAAACTGTACAACTTACGTTTGCCATGATTTTCTCTGCCTTCCCTATAGTCGCTTCGCGGATCTTGCTCTTCGCAGCGCCATACACCTCAGTTGCCTTCTCACGAATCTGGTCCTTCACGCGCTCTTTGATGCGCGTCGGATCGAGCTTTTCTTCGAGTGCATCGATCGTTTCGCTCATCTCAGCACGCGTATGTACGATACCGGCCCGAATCTGCGCGATGTCGGCTCCGGAATCGACTCCTGTCTCCTGCCTTATAGGAGGCGGTGAACTCCTGACGCGGGTGTCAGCGCTGCTCGAAACAGCTTCTCCCGTTCTTACCTCACCTGTTGCTTCGCCCATCGGAGATCCTCCTTCAATGTCTCTACTGTGTGACGGGGCGTCAGGTCTGTCCTCTTCAACGCAGTCATGCCCTTGGACACGAGCGTCGCCGCGACGATCGCCACAACTACCGTCACCAGAAGAGCGGCCGCCCAGGCAGGCATCACGTTTGCCAAGGCCAAGATGATTGTGGCTACTAGAGTAAGAACTGCTACATACCCGGTCAGCGCTCCCGCCGCGAGGTACACTACGTTCCGGCTGACGGTTTTTGCTTTCTGGGTCAGCTCAACCTTGGCGAGTGCGATCTCATGCCGCACCAGATCTCCGATTTCGTTCGTGAGCTCGGAAACCAACTCCCCGATCGAACGTTCCTGTTTATCCAACATCGTGTCTCCTTGAACAATGCCCTATGCCGTCGCTCCGCGTTGCCAAACCTCTGGCCGTTGCGAAAATTCGGGGTTTGCAGGCGGTAATGCCCGGTTCGGATCGGGGATATTTGAGGTGAAATCCGGCGCCGGACGCGAACTCTTAAGGAAGCGGGTTGCCGCCAAGCCCACTAGAAAGGCCCCGCCCAGGAATACGGCAGGCGAACGTCGTGCAAAGTCCTCCAGATCCCTCACGACCTGGCGTACATCGCGGCTCTGCAGATAATTCGCAAGGTTCTCGACCTGCTCGCCGACGGCGTGACCCAGTTGAGCGGCATATTGGCCCACCGGACTCTGTTCACGGCTCTCTAAATCGGTACCCAACCCGTGAAAAGCCTGCGCAACACTCTGGAATCCGGACGCCAGGGTCTCGCGTTGCTGGTCCGCTCGCGCGGTCGCCTGTCCTTTTACTTGCTCCACTACTTGGCCGGCCTGGTCCTTGACCTGACCCGCTACCTGGGTGGCGGTTTGTTTGGCCGAATCAATCACGCCACTTGCATCTGAGTTGTTTGCTGCCATGTGGTTCCTCCGTCGGTTTCGCTAAATGGAACATCGAGCAGCGGGCGCTGTGTAGCCCTGGTGACGAAGCTCCCGTTTTTATGACGCCGGGAGTAGTGCGTTTCCAGCACTCGTAAATGATCGAGCTTGGTTTAGTACTTGGAGCGTGGTCCTTGATCAACTGCCCCCTAGGGGCCGACATTCTTGGCTATCAAACAGGTAATATCGTCGTGCTGGGGCGCATCTCCGGCGAACAAATCGACCGTCCGCACCAAGCAGCGCAATGCTTCGGCCGAGCTCATTTGCCAGCATGACTGCAAGCACTGGAACAGGCGACCTTCCCCAAACTCTTCTTCCTTGCTGTTTTCGGCTTCCACCAGGCCGTCGGTAAAGATGAGTAGAGCATCGCCAGGTGCAAGTACCGTCTGACCGCACTCGTACTCCGCATCGGGTTTGATGCCTAGCGGCAACCCGCCCGTTTGCAGACGTTCTACGTCCCCGCAGGAACGACGCAGAACGGGCCAGTTGTGGCCCGCATTAACGTACTCCAATGCTCCTGTATCGGGGCGCCACTCGCCGAGAAAAGCCGTTGTGAAGCGCTGGTGGCCGATGTTCTGAGCACAAACGTACCGGTTCAGCCGTTGGATCAGCTCGAGAATTGTCGGCGAGAGTCCAATCAGCGAGCGAAGGCTTGCCTGCAGGGTCGCCATCAACAAAGCGGCGGGAACGCTCTTGCCGGCTACGTCCGCGACAATAACGATGAGTGGCTGTTTGCCCGTACCATCTGAGCCACCTGTGTCTGGGCCGCGATCGCCCGGCAAAGGACGATAGAAAACATCGTAGTAATCTCCCGCCACCGTGTTGGCGGCTCGGGTAACGAATGCGATATCCAAACCCGGTACCGACGGAGCTGCGGCCGGCATCAGCCAGCTTTGAATCTCGCGCGCGATCTCGAGATCGCGCTTCATCACAACACGATCGGCAAGCTCCACGGCCAGCACTGCAAGCAGGGCCACACCGCCGGGGAACGCAAGGTTCGGAGTTGCAGCGTGGCGATGATCCCAAGTGAAGTCGAGAGTTGGCAACAACAACATGGCCAGCGCCAGCAGGAGCAGTATTCGGCGAGGAGGAGAAAGCTTCATTGCCATAGCCCAGAAGAGTGCGCCCGCGATACGCAAAAACCTCTTCGGCCTGGGCTCTGCCGGACCTCGCTTCCAATCGACTTCCTCCGAATACAGACGGTAGCCGGTGCGGGCTTCGCTTTGAAACTGATTCCAAAGCTCATTCAAAGCCAGTCCATCGGTCATCCGTCGCCAGAAGCCCTTGACCGCGGTAATCGGACCGGCAGGGCGCAGCGAATACGCCGGCAAACTGGACCCGCAATAGGCACAGAATCGTTCCATAGCCGTAATCGGCGCGCCGCATGTCGTGCAAAACACGCTGCTGGGCCCTCCTCGTTTCGCGTCGTCCATCCGCACTCATATCATTCTTGTACGCGCTTGGACGTTGTACCAAGTGCCAGCAATTGTGAGCTATTGCCGCGAGAACGAGGTGGACTCGATTTTATGCGGATTCACGTCGGAGTAGATGGCGGTGTGCTATCGCCATTCGGCGCCACCGCCTCTGAACTCTAACGGGCAGAACACCCTTCGGCGGAACGTGGATCAGATTGCCTGAACCGGTTCGGCCGGAGAAACGCGCGC
>JAFARV010000905.1 GCA_019245255.1 Acidobacteriaceae bacterium
TCAATGATCACGTAGTCTACGCTGCGGGACTTTGCAGCGTGTAGCGCATCGAAGACCACTGCGCTCGGGTCTGCGCCAGTTTTTTGTCTGACCATATCTACGCCGGCTCGCTGCGCCCAGACATCAAGTTGCTCAATCGCGGCAGCCCGGAAGGTGTCAGCGGCACACAGCAACACCTTGCGTCCATCCTCGACGAACCCATGAGCGAGTTTGCCGATGGTAGTGGTCTTGCCGGCGCCGTTGATTCCAACCAGCATTACGACGGCCGGCGGCTGGTGGACGACTCGGATCGGCGTCTCAGAGGCGCGCAGAATTTCAAGCAGCTGCTCACGGATCAAGCCGCGGATCTCAGCGGCATCTCCTGTCATCTTGCGATCTACCCGCTCGCGGATGCGGTCAAGAATATCCTGGACCGTCTTTACGCCGAGATCGGCGGTGATCAGGGTGTATTCGAGCTCTTCGAGTAGGTCGGCATCGATCTGCTTTTTGCCTTGAAGAACGTCCTCAATGCGATCCACCAACCCGGTACGGGTCTTTTCAATTCCGGCCTTTAACCGGTCGAGCAGATTGGGTTCGGTAGGGACCGAGCCGAATAGGGTTTGAATAGCCATGATTCGAGTGCGATCCGATCGGCGGACGCGCTTCGGCAGTCTGCCTGGGCACGCGCTTGGAGCATTCCGGCAGCACGCGGCAAGCCCGAACTTCGATTCAGTTTAACAAGCGAAGGAGCAGGTTCCCTTAAGACTGCGTGAGAGTGGCGAGATAGCCTACAGTTCGATCGCGCGGTGGCCGATAAGTGACTAGTGGAGTTTTCGGCCCGACACATTGCCCCCCCAATCTCCCCATTGGAATACGAGGACCTGGCGCCCGGAAGTATAGCAACATCGCCGATCCTCATGGTGGCGAGCGCGGTGGCACTCGCCTGTTTGGCGAAATTTTTCGGGCCCACGTGGCTGCAGCAGGCTTTCAGAACCGTGAACTTCGCCATGCCGGAACAACTGGCGGCGTGCCTGGTCGCCCTGTTCACTTCAGTAGTGCTGCACGAATGTGGGCATCTGCTGGCTGCCAAAGCTCTCGGTTTCGAGATTTTGGGAGGAATGCTAGGGCCCTTCCGCGTGTCTCAGTTGCATGGGCAAAGGTGGGTGAGCTTCTCAGTGCAGTCGTTGTTTGGAGGATCCATTTCTGCGATTCCCCGCAGGAATGAATCCTGGCGCGAACATATGCTGGTAGTTGTTGGCGCGGGCCCGGCGGTGACTCTGTTGACATGCATCGCTGCTGCGATCCTGGCCCCGAAATTCGCTGCACGCGACCACGCTTATTTCACCTGTCTTGCGCAAATTAACTTTGTGCTGTTTGTCTTAGGTCTCATTCCGTCCAGCGTGCGATCGGAAACTCTAAACGATGCGCGTATTTTCTTGTCTCTGTTACGGAGAACACCTGAGTCGAATCGGATTTTTCTTTACCACGTGGTTACGCAATTAAGGATTCAGGGTTGCCGTCCGCGCACGTATCCGCTTTGGGCAATCGAGCGCATGGCGCGAGTGCCAGGCAGCTCAGGCTTGACGCTCCTCTTTGCTCAAACCATTGCCCATTGGGCTCTGGATCGGGGTGATCTGGCCAGTGCCGAGGCGTGGAATGCCCACGCAGTTCAGGTTGCTAACCGTTGCGATGCCCGGCTTCGGAACTCGGCTCTGGCAGAGGCTGCCTTCCTGGATGTGGTCCTAAGAGATGACATTCGAAATGCGCAACAAAAAATCTGCGCCGTCGATCCGGCGTATCTCACGCCGAAATGGATGATGTATCGGGCCAAGGCAGTGCTCGCGCTTACTCAAGGAAGCATCGACGAGGCTTTGGCTCACATCTGTCGCGCCGCCTTCTGGTTTCCGAAGGAAATGCCTTACTATGATTTCCAACGTATGCTGCTGGTGCGGCTCAGCGACGTAGCAAAACAGGCCCGCTAAAGCGCCGGATGGACACCCGCGCTCCAATTGCCCGTGCCTGAGTAGCGAAACTTATCGATCCATTCCGCAGTCCCAAAAATGAGTAGGCCGGTGAGGCCTCCGCTATGGAATAGTTTCAGTGCGATACTGGTTTGATTCCAATATTGGTGTAGGACTCGGCGCCCTTCGGGAGCAAGGCAACATGCAGCGGGAACAGGTGTATCGATGAGTCTGCCCGGAACGCCAGGTACTCGCCTGCGCCTGGCAATTCTGTTCGCCATCCCGGTTGCGTTTAGTCTGCTGTTTTTTGGGGTAAACACTGCCGCTGAGCACTACGACTCGAGACTCCTCCGTCTGCAGGTTTTGAACTCCTCAATTTCCACGTTGCGTTCTGTTGCAAACGACGCGGAGGTGGGTGAGCACGGGTTTCTTCTTACAGGCGATGACCGGTATCTGCTAACTCTTGACGATGCGAACACGCGCTTGAAAATTCACTCCGAGGGTGCGCTGAACGCGCTCGAGGACTCTTCGCTTCAGAACCGGGCCACACAGCTCATTGATTTGGTGAGGAAAAGAGTCGAAGAAGCCAATCGTTTAGTTAGAGTACAACGCAGCAGCGGACCGGAAGCCGCTTTGGAGATAGTCAAATCCGGGGCTTCGGAGAACACGATGCAGCAGATCAGGTCGTCAACTGACACGCTGCAATCCGACCTTCGTGCTCAGATATCGCAGTATCTCGACCGAAGCCGGTACCTGACTCACGCGACGTTTATCTTCTTTCTCGTTGGCACATTGTTCATGCTGGTGGTTCTGGTCTGGCTGTACAATTCCTTTCTCGAGTACATGCATGCACGCGATCTGGCCCACGGTCAGTTACGAGAGCTGAATGCGGAGCTCGAACGAAAGGTTGAGGAGCGTACGAAAGAACTACAGCAGTTCAATGAGGAATTGCAACAGTTTGCGTATGTGGCGAGCCACGACATGCAGGAGCCGCTGCGCACAATAACGAGTTTTACGCAGCTGCTCGCGTCGCGCTATAAGGGGCACCTGGACGAAGATGCCGACGAGTTCATCGGCTACATCGTTAATTCGGCGCGGCGAATGACGGACCTGATCAACGGCCTGCTCGCTCTGGTACGCCTGAGAAAGGC
>JAFARV010001007.1 GCA_019245255.1 Acidobacteriaceae bacterium
CCAAGTCCTCGCAGCCCAAGCCCGAAGATCGTCGGAAACATCAGCGACATAAAGAAGCTCGTCAGAAAGATGGCCCAAATCCCGATCCATCCCGGCAGCGATATGCCTATCCCCACCAGAACCACATTCGCGATTCCATAAGCGCCCATCAATCGGCTGGGCGTAATAAATTTCATCAGGTAAGTTGCCGCAAATCGCCCAACCGCAAAAGCAACTAACGTCCCCGTCAAAAAATACCCCGCGACTTTGTCTGGCTGATGAGCGTAATCTTCCACATATGAGATGAAGTAACTCCACGTGCCGACCTGCGCTCCAACATAAAAGAATTGAGCAACAACTGCGAAAAGGAAGTGAGGATACGTGAACAGATTTGCGAGTGCCCCATGATCTCGTTGACTCTCATCTGCCGCCTCGTCCCCAACTTTTGGAAACCTCGTACGCATGATCAGGACGGCCCAGATCAGGACAACCGTTCCTAACCCAAGGTAAGGCGCTATTACGCGCAGCGTCTCTGCCCTCAGCACTCCCGCGTACTGCCCGGATGCCTTCAGAGACGCAATTTGCGCCGGAGAAAGCTGAACATTCGAAAAGATAAATACAGTTCCGATCAGTACGCCGGTAATGGACCCAAGCGGATTGAAGGCCTGCGAAAAGTTCAGCCGCCGCTCGGCAGTTTCCGGATCGCCGATCTGCGCGATGAACGGACTCGCGCCCGTCTCGAGGAACGCCAGCCCGCTTGCGATGACAAACAGCGCGAAAAGAAAGAATGGATAACTCTGATTCGCCGCCGCCGGCCAGAACAGCAAAGTTCCCGTGCTGTATAACAGCAGGCCCGTCACCAGTCCGGTCTTATAACCGGCGCTGCGCATCAGGAAGGCTGCGGGCATGGACAAGAGGAAGTAACCCAGATAGAAAGCAGACTGTACCAACCCTGCCTGGAACCGGGACAATTCGAAGGACTTCATGAACTGTCGAATAAGGACGTCATTCAGATTGTTAGGTATGCCCCACAGGAAAAACAGCGCGGTGACGAGAAACAGCGGCAACGCCGTTCCTCGCGAGAACAATTTATGTTCAGCTGTCGCGTTCCCTGCCGTGGAGGAAGGCAGTGCACCATTGCCCAAAATGGCCTGCTTATCTTTCACTGGTAAACTCTCGTCCCGGCTACTATCCTATACAGCAGTGCACATCCGCACTGTTTGCGATATTCATTCACAGCCTCTGCTCTATTAAGGAAGGAACGTGAACACTTCAAGACGCAATTTCATCACTCATTCCGGTGCCCTCGGAGCTCTCGCTCCTTCATTTACTGCGAGCGTCGCTCCGCTTCTGAACGCGGCACAATCGCCTGGTCCCGACCCAGGAGCCGCCTCTCGCGAGCAGCGTATGCGCTGGTGGCACGAAGCAAAGTTCGGAATGTTCATTCACTGGGGTCTGTATAGCGTCATCGGCCAGCACGAATGGGCTCTCGAAGTAGAGGGCGTGCCGATCCCTCAGTACGAGATTCTCGCTAAGCACTTCACGCCCAAACCTGACGCGGCTCGCGATTGGGCCCGTCTGGCCAAGCGGGCTGGACAGAAGTATATGGTGATGACGACTAAGCATCACGAAGGCTTCTGTATGTTCGAAACGAAGCTGAGTGATTACTGCGCGCCCAAGCAGGCGCCGGGCAGAGATCTCGTGCGCGAGTTCGTCGAAGCGGCCCGCGCCGAAGGACTTCGTGTCGGTTTCTACTACTCACTCATGGATTGGCACCATCCGGATGGGGCGCGCTGCGCAAACGACGAAGCGGCCCGCAAGCGATTCGTGACCTACACTCATGGACTCATTCGCGAGTTAATGACTAACTATGGCAAAATAGACATCCTTTGGTACGACGTGCACTGGCCGCTCACGCCTGAACAATGGGAATCCGAAGCCATGAACAAAATGGTCTTCGAGCTCCAACCGGAAATCATCGTCAATAACCGCAATGGACTTCCGGGCGACTTCTCAACGCCCGAGCAGCACATCCAGGCCGCCGATCCCGGTCGTGCTTGGGAAACCTGCATGACATTGAACGATAGCTGGGGCTATCAGAGGAGCGATGATTCCTGGAAAACGCCGAAGACGATTGTCAGAAATCTCGCAACCTGCGCTGAGGGCGGAGGCAACTACTTACTGAATATCGGCCCCAAGCCGGATGGATCCGTACCAGAGGAGTCGGTTCGGGTACTCGAAACTGTCGGCGAGTGGCTGGACCGAAATGGCAGATCGATTTACGGCAGCGAGCGGGGGAACCTTCGTGGGGGAACATTCTCCCAATACACAAAACGCGGGAACACGCTGTATGTTCACGTCTACTACTGGCCGGGACATACACCGGCAGCCGAATGGCTCTCCTTTTTCCGGCCGGCGACGGTGGTCGCTATCGGCGCGCTGCAGGCAAAAGTCAAATCTGCAAGGCTTTTGAAAACGGGTGCGGCTGTTACCTTCGAGCAGAGCGCGACCTCGCTGCGATTGACTGGTTTACCCGCTGACCCGCCCGATGGCCCGATTACCGTGATCGAAGTGGAGTGCGACTCCGAACCCGTTATGAATCACGAGTCCATTCGCCCCGAATGGCCGCGCTACTCGGTCGGTATAAAAACGTGAGCGAACTTGGTATCGCTCGCCCGCCGCCTGAACCCGCCTTTGGTTTGCGACATGCCGGAGCCACACAGACGTCGTGAATTCCAATTAACGGCTACTGCTTTGGCCAGGGCGGCTGCACAAGCACGGGTATGGTGTTGACGGCTTTGGGATCCGGCATTTTGAAGGCAAGTTGATCAGCCAGAAAAGCGATACGGTCGCGAGTCGCTTCGGCATTTAGTGCGTGAGGTGCGTGATAGATCTTGAGCCTTTTCGGTTCGCTCACAACCTCAAGGTATTGCTTGGCGATTTCGGCGTTCAGAAACGACTCATCCGTGGCGTACTGCAGAAATACAGTGGCGGGCGCGGCGTGGGAGATATATTTTCCTTCGTCTTGCCACGCATACTTTTCAGTAAAGGCGTCGAATTTTTCCGGACCGACCTTTTGACGGTAGTCCTGGAATGCCTTCGTCTTCTTGTCAACCTCGAAGGAGATGTCGCCGGCCATAATGACAAATGCTTTGAACCGCTTGTCCAGGCCACTAAGGAAGGCTCCGGCTGAGCCATCGCAACTATGGCCGGCATAGGCGAGGCGCCCGGGATTCACGTCCTTCCGAGCCAAGAGTAGATCAGCGCCTCGGCGCAGGTTCACGTCCTGCTGTACTTCTACCTCGATCTGCTGTTCGTTCAACGGCGTAGTGTCTTCCACAAAGCCGGGATGAACGCTGACATGATCCGGCAGCAGTGAGATGACCCCGGAATGCGCCAGCACCAGTGCTTCATCGAGAAACTCAGTGCGATTCTTCTTGTCTGATCCGGGCATGCACCAATGTCCATAGATCACCGCAGGAAACGGGCCGGCGCCTTGAGGAACGATCAGATACGCCGTAACGATCCCTCCGTTGGGACCGACGAATGCGGCGCGACTACCTACTGGCGCCGTATAAGAAATGTCAAGGACCTTTATGCCACCCCTAATCTCGACTCCCCTTTGCTTGATATCGAGTGGAGCGCGTTCATCGTAGTCCCAGTGATGACGGAGGCGGTCAAAGGAACCTTCAGGCAAAGCCGCGGACAAAAGCAGAAGCAAGATGAAAGCCAGGAGTTTCATGCTGTCCTCATTCAGCGAAGCTATCAGATTCAGCTCGCCTGCTTTTCACCGGAGTCCCAGTCCGCCGAACAAGATCTATACTTCGACTTCTTCCGTCGCTTGCCCCGTTTCGCGCAACGCGGGTAGCGCGCCGGACATCGTGAAGTAGTGACGCCCAGCGACGAGCAGCTCTTCCGCCGGAAACCGAGTAATTACTTCGTGACCCGAAGGCGTTACCACGATTTCCTCTTCGATGCGAGCGGCGCTCCAGCCGTCCGTCGAAGGCCAGAAGGTCTCGAGAGCGAAAACCATACCGGGCCTGATCTCGCAGGAATGGTCGAGCGAGACCAGGCGGCTGACCACCGGTTTCTCCCAAATCGCCAATCCCACGCCGTGCCCATATTGCAATGCGAAGGCCGCCTCTTCGTTTGGGAAACCGAACTCCTGCGCTTTGGGCCAGATTGCTGCAATTTCGGCCGTACTCCGGCCCGGACGCACCAGCTCAATGGCGGCATCCAGATATGCGCGGCAGCGCTTGTACGCGTCAGACATCGCGTGCGATGCGTAACCGATCGTGAAGCAACGGTAATAGCAAGTGCGGTATCCCATGTACGAGTGCAGAACGTCGTAATAGACCGGATCGCCCGGCCGAAGAATGCGATCCGAAAATACGTGCGGATGCGGGTTGCATCGTTCACCTGAGATCGCATTTACCGCCTCTACATACTCCGAGCCCAGATCGTACAAGACTTTGCTGACCAGCCCGACTGCCTCGTTCTCGCGCAGTCCCGGTTTCATTGCGCGGTACAGCTCATCATAGGCGGCGTCGACCATCGTGGCCGCCATGTTAAGCAGCGTGATCTCGTCTTGAGTTTTGATGACGCGGGCCTCCGACATGAGCGCCTGGCCGTCCACGATTCGGATCCCTTCCTTCTGCAATGCGAAGAGCACCGGCGGTTCAATGATGTCAACGCCAAGCGGCTCGTTATGAAGATCTCGCATCTCGAGTTCCACGCGAATCTTTCGCGCTACATCTTCGGCACGGCCCATTTCCGGAGTGATCGCCCCGCGGAGCATCGAGATTCCGGCGCGTGAACGCTCGCCCAGCCACGGGCAGTGCAACTGGTGATGCCGGGCAGCAGAGCCGAAGTCCCACAGGATCGGCTCGCCGTTCTGTGGCAAGAGAGTGAAGCGATTCGCTTTGTCCTGCGCCCAGGTCCCAATATGCGTGGCGGTTAGATAGCGCACATTGTTCATATCGAAACAAAGCAGCGCCCCCATCTCCGATTTGGCCAGCAGTGCCTTCGCGCGCGCGAGGCGTTCGCGGCGCAGCCGCTCAAAATCAACGCGATTCTCCCAATCAACAGCCATCGTTCCGTATGTGGGCAAAGCCATTGGGGCGCCTCCTCGCGCTTACACATCGAAATTACATCACGCGAAGCACGTTTTCCTTGACACTGATTCCGCTGCGGTGATATACCAGCCAGAATTGGGCCATAACTCTGGAGGTAAGCGAATGTGTTGCTTGTCGAAGCGAGTTCGTTGTCTAAACCTCGCTGTCTTGACGCTGACTTTCTCTCTGTCTCTTGTGGCCCAGACTACAACCGGCAGTATCGTCGGCAACATTCGAGATCAATCGGGCGCCTCACTCGCTGGAGCGCACGTGACACTAACCGATGCCGAGAGGAGTACGACGCGAACGGCCCTGGCCGACTCGTCAGGGGATTATGCAGTTCCCGACCTGATACCGGGCAACTACGCCGTACGCGTAGAGGCGCCGGGCTTCAAGACTGTGGAGCGTACGAATGTTCTGGTTGAAGTGGCAAGCGATCTGACCGTCGACTTCACCCTCACACCGGGCGAGGTGCGAGAGATCGTTTTAGTGACCGGCGACATTCCGCTGGTGAACACGACCTCCTCAACGCTGGGCGGAACATTGACGAATAAGGAGATCAACGATCTTCCTCTGAACGGCCGCAACTACGAGAATCTCCTTCAATTGCGTCCCGGAGTGGTGCGATATCCCGGCGGAGGCTTCTCGACTACCAGCACTAACGGCCTGCGCGCAGAAGATAACGCATACCTGGTGGACGGCTTGTTCAACAGCGAACCGTTCTCGGGCCAGAGCATCATCAATGGCGCGGGAATCGCCGGAGATTCGGCGACAATTCTGCCGATTGACGCCATTCAGGAATTCAATGTTCAGGAGAATCCACGCGCCGAGTATGGCTGGAAGCCTGGCGCGATCATCAACGTCGCGCTGAAATCCGGGACCAATGACTTTCACGGCACCGCCTACGCGTTCGGGCGCGACACGCCGTTCGATGCTCGCAATTTCTTTAACACGGTCGCTTCAGGCCCGAAAAATCCGCGCAACCTGGAGCAGTTCGGCGGCACCGCCGGCGGACCGATCGTCAAAGGAAAGCTGTTTTACTTCGGCGGTTATGAAGGCCAGCGCTACACGGTAGGCAACACTAGCCAGATCCAGACTTGGGCGACTGTCCCGCTTCCCAATGCCGGCAACTGTCCGTACAGTCAGAAGGGCGATTGCGCCAACAGTCTCCCGGATGCCATTTTGGACGTTCATGACGCGTATCTTGCCGGCGCGATACCGGCGGACGTAAGCGCGGTCAGCCTGAAGGTCTCGGGCTGCAGCTTAAGCAACTCTGGCGCGGTCACTTGCAACGGCAAGGGATTTCCCACAAACAGTGGAGCCAACCCGGCGGGAGTCAATGTGATTAATTACGGACTTTCTAATTCCGTGAACTCCGACAATGCAGTGGGCAAGATCGACTATCAAGCAACTGATAAGAGCATTTTGAACACGACTTACTTCTTCGGCAACAATTCGGGCCTGGTGGCCGACGCCAGTCAGCTTCAACCGCAATGGCTGACGCAGATTCATACGCGTGCCCAAGTCGCTGGCGAGAACTGGACGTGGACTCCGAACGCGCATTGGGCCAACGAGGCGCGCGTTGGCTACAACCGCCTGTATCAGCCGACGTTTGTTGCAGATCACAATGTCCCGGCATCGCAGTACGGCCTGAATACAGGTGTCACAAACCCGCTCTACGGCGGCTTGCCGCGCATTAACATCGCGCCGTTCTATGTTTTCCCTCAGGAGTTGGGCGGATTTAACTGGCCCAAGGTGCAGGGGCCGGACACGCGTATACAGTTTGTCGATCATGTGTCCTACACACTCGGGAGCCACAGCATCAAATTCGGCGGCGAGCTGCATCGCGACGCGTTCAACGGAGGGGCATACGGAGGAGGGCTGGGGCGTATCCG
>JAFARV010000311.1 GCA_019245255.1 Acidobacteriaceae bacterium
CGAGGCCGATGAAGACCATAATCAGATCGCGCGATGTGGCAAGTATGCATTGCCCCACCAACGAGAACAGGATCAGCGCATAGTATTCACCGGATTGTGCATGCTCGCGCGCCAGATAGCTGAACGAAGTCAGTATGCACAGGAAACCGACCACCATAACCAGACCGCGGAAAAATGTCCCATAGCCATCCACCACAATCATGTTCTGGAATGCCTGTCCGGGATTCAGTTGTGCGGCAGCATTGGCTCCGAAGGCGAGCGCGATTCCAACCAGAGCGAGCGAGCCCAGCGCCGTTTTCTGGCGCGGGGAAGTGACTGCTTCGAGCATCATGATCAATGTCCCGAACACAGTAAGAATGATTTCCGGCAGGAAACGTAGATACTCGACGGAGTGGGGCTGAAAGTTACCTAGCATGGGTTTGCGCCTCCGCGATCTCAGTGGCGCAAAGGGCACGGATGCGCGCCCCGAGACAGGAGAAAGAATCCGCTGCTCTTTGCGGGCCACGCTTCACACCGTGCCCGTTTTGCGCGGCTTCTCCAGTAGATGGTGGGACGGCGAACCGCACCTGGTATTGCTCGCTTGCCCGATTCTGGTCGAGAACGCGCGCGTTAGCCGATGTAATCGGCGGCATGAAGGATTGCGTATAGCAGCCAAGCCAGATCATGCACGCGATCAACGGTAGAACCGGCGCCCAGTCGCGAATCGTGAGGTCGGGAAACGCGGCGGTATAAGACGTAGGCTTGCCAAGAAATGTTCGCTGGTACATCCACAACATGTACGCCGCCGAAAGGATAACACCTATTGCCGCCCAAACTGCCCAGTTGAATTTCGCGATGGCCGCACCTTGCAGGACCAGGTACTCGCCGATGAAGTTACAGAGCGTCGGAAGCCCAATGCTTGCCAGGAGTGCAATCATGAATACGCTCGCAAAAGCAGGCGCTGGTGTTGCGATGCCGCCAAAATCTGAGATCTCCATCGAACCGCGGCGCTGCTCGAGGTATCCCGCCAACAGGAAGAGCGCGCCCGTCGAGATCCCGTGCGCGATCATCTGATATACCGCGCCATCGGCCCCTAACTGCGTGAACGTAAAGATTCCAAGGACGATGAAACCGAGGTGGCTGACGGAAGAATAAGCGATCAGACGCTTGATGTTCGGCTGAATCAACGCGAGCAGGGCGCCGTAGATAATGCCGATTATTGCAAGCACCGCAATCCAGTGCGCGCATTCGTGAGCGCCGTACGGAAATAGAGGCACTGTATAGCGGAGCAGACCATAAGTTCCCATCTTCGACATCACTGCCGCAAGCAGGAACGTTGCGGGCGCCGGCGCCTCCACGTAAGTGGCCGGCAACCACGTGTGCAGCGGAATGATTGGAACCTTGATCGCAAACGCCGCGAAAAACCCGAGGAATAACCAAAGCTGTTGAAAAGATGACAGAGTTACTCGACCCGATGTCAGGGCGGCCATTGTATCCACATAGTCAAAAGTTCCGGTCTGACTGTGCAGATAGAGGATGGATGCGAGCATCAGGACCGAACCAAGAAATGTGTAAACAAAAAATTTGACCGCTACAGGCCCGCGCCGGGGCCCGCCAAATGTGCCTACCAGCAGATACATCGGCACCAACGCCACTTCCCAGAAGACGTAGAACACGAACAAATCGAGTGCCGAGAACACGCCTATCAGACCGAACTCAAACAGAAGAAGGAGCGCGAAAAACGTTTTGCGGCGCTCCGGGATCACGGTGTCGGCAAACCAGACTGCAATCGGCAGCAGCAGCGTCGTCAATAACAGTAGCCAGATGTTGATCCCGTCCACGCCCAGATGAAAACGGATATGCATCGACGGACTATCGATCCAATTCCACACAATAGTGTTTGAGAATTGCGCGCCGTTCTTGAACGTGGCGCCGATCAGACCGGCCGAAACAATAAACGTCGCGATGGCTGCCAGCAGCGCGACTGAGAAGGAGGCCTTCGACTCTCGCGGCAGGAACAGGATCAGAAAGAATGCGGCGAGCGGAATAAACAGCACCAGGGCGAGAATGCTCATCGGCCGCCTCCAACCACACCCAAAACGAAGATCACGAGTAGTGACCCGGCAAGGACCCAAGTCGCATAGTTGCGGATTCTGCCGGACTGGAGTTGTCGCAGCAGTCCTCCCCACCCGCGCGCGCCTCGCGCAAGCCCGCTGACGAACGCGGTATCGATCAGACCTTCATCCACACCTCGCCACAACACCAGGCTCGAGATGCCTTCGAGCGGCTTCACAATCAGCGCTCCGTAAATCTCGTCCACGTAGTATTTGTTCTCGACCAACGTGTAAAGCGGACCCGCGGCATGTTGCCAGGCGTCCGCGAGCACAGGTCTAGCGATATACAGCAGCCACGCGAGCGCGACTCCGGCGACTCCGAAGATCACGGAAATAATCATCGGTGTCCTGTTCTCGTGCTCAGCTAACGAAGGATACGCCTGAGAGAGGAATCCCGGAATATTAATGAACCCGCCACCCGCCGAGAGCGCCGCCAGGACGACCAGCGGCAACGTCATTAGTAGCGGTGACTCGTGTGCGTGATGGTGGCCCCTGTACGTGCCGAAGAATGCCAGGAACCAGGCCCGAAAAACGTAGAACGCAGTCATCCCCGCCGTAATCGCGCCGATCCAGAACATCCATGGAGCATGCGCGTACGCGGCCGAAAGAATCGCGTCCTTGCTGAAGAAGCCTGCAAAGGGCGGAATTCCGGAGATCGCGAGACACGCGAACAGCAGGGTCCAGCAGGTAATCGGCATCGCCTTTCTGAGGCCACCCATGTGCCGCAAATCCTGTTCGCCGCTGAGTCCATGTATTACGCTCCCGGCCCCCAGGAACAAGAGCGCCTTGAAGAACGCGTGCGTCATGACGTGGAAAATACCGGCCGAATAGGCCCCCACGCCAAGCCCCAGGAACATGTATCCGAGCTGCGAAACAGTCGAGTAAGCGAATACCTTCTTAATATCGTTCTGCGTGATACCGATGGAGGCGGCGAAGATCGCGGTGAACAGTCCGATGATTGCCACCACGTTCATCGCGAGTGGCGCGTGGGAGTAGAGGAATGACGTGCGAGCGACCATGTAAACGCCCGCCGTAACCATAGTGGCGGCATGGATGAGAGCCGATACTGGGGTCGGACCAGCCATCGCATCCGGCAGCCACACATACAGAGGAAATTGCGCCGATTTACCGGTTGCCCCAACAAACAGCAGCAGCGCAATTGCTGTAATTACTCCGACCGTAGGTTCGACCGGCATCGTCCCGACTGCCGCGGCGATCTTGCCGAAATCCAGAGTCTTGAAAACGACTACGGTCAGCAGCATGCCTAGCATGAATCCGAAATCACCTATGCGGTTTACGATGAAAGCCTTGTTCGCGGCATTCGTCGCCCAGTTCTCGCCGAAGTAATAACCGACCAGCAGATAACTGCATAGACCTACGCCTTCCCAACCTACAAATAGAAGCAGTAGGTTAGACGACAGCACCAGGATCAGCATGAAAAACAGGAACAGATTGAAGAAGCTGAAAAACCGGTAATATCCGTCTTCTTCCGCCATGTAGCCGACCGCGTAAATGTGAATCACAAGACCGACTCCGGTAACGATGAGCAGCATTACCGCGCTCAATCTGTCAACCAGAAGATCGAATCCAACTTGCAGAAACCCGCTTTGAATCCAAGTGAAAGAGTGTTCGCTGTATGCCGTGTTCAGTGGCCACAAACGCGAAAGCACATACAAGACATAGAAAAACGAGAGCGTGACGGAGCCGATTGCGAAGAACGTTACCGCGGCCTTTCCAAGCCGTTTGCCAAAGAGGCCATTGAGCACGAACCCGATCAGCGGGAATAAGAGGATGAGCCAGAGGTTCATGGGTAATTGTTTTAGAGCTTCAGCGTGTCGACTTCATCAATCTGAAGTGTGCCGCGATTCTTAAAGACGGTGAGAATAATAGCGAGACCTACCGCCGCCTCGGCGGCAGCCACCACCATGACGAACAACGAGTAAATGTGTCCATCAATCCGATGCAACTGATACGAAAAAGCGATGAAAGTGAGATTGACACCGTTTAGCATCAGTTCGATCGACAGGAAGACGGTGATGACACTCTTCCGGTAAATGAATCCGGCGACGCCCAATACAAAGAGAATGGCGCTGAGCGTGAGATACCAGGACAACGGAACGGGTGAGAAGTGCACGTTAGTCGATCTCCTTTAGTGCCAGGACAACGGCTCCCAGAATTGCGATGAGGATCAACACCGAAATAACCTCGAATGGGAGTAAGTACTGTGTGAACAGCAGCTTTCCGATCTCTTCCGCGGTCCCCATAGTCCACGATCCGAACTCGACCGCGCGCAGTCCGGGAAGGGCGCTGTAGATCAGGAAGCCCAGCGTTGCGATGAACGCGAGCAGTAATGGCAGCCCTGCGATTTGAGCGAACCAGGCTTTCGAACTCGGTTTCTCAGCGCCCGCGTTGAGCAGCATGATGACAAAGATGAACAGCACCATCACCGCCCCGCCATAGACGATCATCTGCGCCATTGCCATGAACTCCGCTCCCAGCAGTAGGTAAAGGACGGCAAGAGATCCCATCACGCCCACCAGCGAAAGCGCGCTCGAAATCGGATGGCGCTGCAGGACCACGTTGAATCCCGCGACGATTGCAACAATCGCGAAAATAATGAAGAGAACCGTATCCATGGCGCTATATCCTCTCAGGAAACAGCGCAACCAACAAGCCAGTGATCAACAGATTCAGAAGTGAGACGGGGAACAGGAACGTCCAGGCGAAGTGCATGAGTTGGTCGTAACGAAAACGTGGCAGAGTGCCCCGCACCCAGATGAATGCAAAAATCAGCAGGCCGACCTTTGCCAGGAACCAGAAGATAGAAAGAAGAATCGTCGACAGCACCGGCACGATCTCCAGCGCCGCAACCACGAAGATGGCTGTAAGCACCAGGAACACCACTCCGAATAATGGAAACGTGTACTGATCGTTCTTGCGGCGGGGTTGCGCTGCTTGAGCAAAACACGACAATGCCGCGAGCAGAAACACGAGCGGTGCAACCCAGTTCGAGTAAGGTGCCGGAAACAACGGATGCCATGCGCCAAGAAATAGCAGGGTTGCCACGCACGTGATATTCACGATATTCGCGTATTCCGCCATAAAGAAGCATGCGAATTTCATGCTGCTGTATTCTGTGTGAAATCCGGCGACCAGTTCGTTCTCCGCCTCCGGCAAATCGAAGGGGATTCGATTCGTCTCAGCAAAGGCCGCAATCAGAAAAATAATGAAGGCAAAGATCTGGGGAAACGGTGCCTGAAAGATGTTCCAGCGCGGAATGAATCCGAGATAATATCCCGCTTGACTATCGGATATGGCCCGAAAGCTCAATTGATTTGCTAACAGCAGGGGAGAAACAATTGCGAGCGACAGTGGAAGCTCGTAACTGATCATCTGCGCGCTGGAGCGAAGTCCTCCGAGCAGCGAATACTTGTTATTCGATGACCACCCGGCGAGCGCCACACCGTACACGCTGACGGCCGTTATGGCGAGCACCAGCAGAATCCCGACATGCACGTCACCAATCTGCATGTAAGTGCGGACGCCGGCGACCTCGATCTCCGGTCCGAATGGGACAATCGAAATCGTGATCAGCGCCAGACACACTGCAATGAACGGCGCGAGTAGATAGAAGAAACGATTTACGAAAGGAGGGAACACATCCTCCTTAGTAAGTAACTTGAAGACGTCCGCGAGGGGTTGCATCAACCCATGCGGTCCTACCCGAAGCGGACCCGTGCGCGACTGAATATGCGCCAAAACCTTGCGCTCGATCCATTGCAGATACGCGAGCGTGGTCATAAACACCGCGAACACGATCACGATCTTGATCAGAGTGACAATGAAGAAAGTCATTTGCTCTGCGTCTCGGTTTCGAGCTGAACACTTCCTTTGCGAATGCCGGTGTCCAGCAAGGGATCGCGGTAGAGTTGGCCGGGTGACTCGAGAACTGAATTCAGCATCTGCGAGTAACGCCCCAAGGTGCCGGACGTGTAGAGAGTGTTCCCGGCCGATCGAATCAAATCCGGATTTGGTTCGAACTCCACCCGGCCGTTCACCGGAGCCGTCGGCATCGCCGTTCCCGTCTGCAGCACGAGGAATGGAACGTTGTAGCCGCGAACCTGAGAACTGATTTCACGAAATATGTCTTCGGGCTTAGTCGGTCCAAGATCAGCGCGCATTTCTTTAGCGAGCAGCGTGAAGACTTCGAGATCCGGCTTAGTCCCCATCATCTTCGCGCCCTTGCTGAGCTTTTGCACCTCACCCGTAACGTTCGTTACCGAACCGTTCTTCTCATAAACAGAAGAAGCCGGGAAGACAACGTCGGCGCGCCGGGCGCTCTCAGTCAGGAACATGTCGTTGACAACGACAAACGCATTTGCTGCCGCGAGTGGCTGTCTCGCCAGCGGATTCGAACCCACGATCCAGACGGCGTCGAGATTCGCGTCTCGAAGGATCTGATCGTAATTCAGGCCTGGTTCCAGACCAGCGCTGCGAACGTTTTGATACCCAGGCAACAGATCTGGCAAGAGGCCCATATCTGCCGCGCCGCGAGAATTTGAATAGTC
>JAFARV010000080.1 GCA_019245255.1 Acidobacteriaceae bacterium
CTACTATGGCGAGGGACAGATTGGCGACTTAACAGCACCCCTGGACAATCTTGCCGGCCGGGCTTTGCTGACACCTCAGTCCTACCCGGGCTTGAGTTATCCGGTAAATCCAGTGCTGGCCACCACCGCGTTCTCATTCCCAAGTCCCCGCAGCCTGAGTCGCGATCACGTTACTCCGTATACGAATGAGTGGACATTTTCTGTTCAGCAGGCTTTGACCGGCAAGACCGTGCTTACGGTTGGATATCTGGGCGAATCCGGTGCTCACCAATTTACTCGCACGTATCTTAACGTGGCCGATCCCATAACCCACATTCGTCCGTATCCGCAGTTCGGGCTCATTGACTACAAAGCGACCCGGTCGAACAACAACTTCAATGGGTTGCAGGCTCAACTAGAGCGCAATCTGACGGGCGCTTTGCAAGCCGGTGTGAATTACATGTGGTCGCACGCCATCAATGATGGCTCAACGGGTGGCGGCGAAACGGACTACCCGGAAAATGTAAACTGTCGCGCGTGTGAACGTGGTTCGAGCGACTTAGATATTCGCCACTACTTTTCGGGCAATCTGATCTATCAACTCCCGTTCGGACGTGGAAGGAAGTTCTTGAATAACTCGGGTTGGGCTACAGCGGTTTTCGGAGGGTGGGAATGGGCCAACATCCTGACGGCTAGAACCGGCTTGCCCGTCAACGTAACGCTGGCAGCGGGTTATACCGCCCCCGACTTGAATAACAGCAGCCCGCAACGGCCAAACGTTGTGCCTGGCGTCTCGATTATTCCGGTGAACCGGTCCATTTCGAATTGGATCAACCCCGCGGCCTTTTCTCTGCCTCTGCCGGGAACCTTTGGTGACGCCGGACGCAACCTGGTTCGCGGACCAGGCGAATGGCAGTTGGACACGGCGCTGGTAAAAGACATCCCGCTGACAGAACGTTTCCGGTTCGTGATTCGCGGAGAAGCCTTCAACGTGTTCAACCATCCGGAGTATGGGCAGTCTGCTGCCAATTTTTCGAACCCAACCTCATTCGGGAAGATTACCAGCGAGTTGAACGCGACCGGTATCGGCACCGGAACACCGCGTGTTTTGGAATTCGCTTTGAGGCTTCAGTTTTAACCATGAGAGCTTACTTAACATTTTTGGCAGCAGGCGCGTTGACACCCCTGCTGCCTGCACAGACCGTGCAAGCTCATTACGCGCAGTACTTGATCACGTCCACCATGTCGGCTCATCCCGAGTTGCAGAAGATGGGCATTCACACTGCATCGCAGGGCAACGATCGAGAAACGATCATCGCCTGCAGCGTGCCGAGCAAAATCGGCAAGGAGTCTTCTCCGGCGGACTTGGAAGTCGAGAAGGCAGGCAAGCCTGCGGTGAAGATGGTGACGGATCGGTCGTTTTACGATCTGGCGTTACCGCTGACCGATGCAAGTCATCATCCGATCGGAATGATCGTGATGGAGATGCGGTTCAACGGAGCCAACACGGCCGATGATGCTGTTACCAAGGCGCAACAGATCACGGACGCAATTGAGGCAAAGATTCCGAATCGCGATGCGCTGTTCGGCGCGGGGCCCCGTTCGCAACCGCTGGTGTTGTGGGAATCGACTCCGCTACCTGACATTACAGGCGACTTCGATCATCTGGCGGTGGATGAAGGAAACAACCGTCTGTATATTTCGGCGGAAGTGCATAACACCATTGAAGTGTTCGATCTGAAGACCGGCGCTCACTTACAGAGTGCCGGCGGGGTGAAAACACCGCACACGATCATCTTTGTGCCGGAAAAGCAGCAGTTACTCGTAGCAGATGGCGGCGACAATTCCTGCGTTTTCCTGGATGTGCGCGACATGCATTCTGTTGCGCGAGTCGAACTCGAGGCAGATCCGGATGCCGGCGTTTATGATCGCGGGAAGCATATCTTTTACGTTGGCAACGGCGGACGCGGTGCGAAGCAACCGTTCTCTTACATCACGGCGATCTCCGCTGATAAGGCAAAGCAAGTAGGGCGTATTCGCGTAGAAGCAGCGAATCTGGAAGCGATGGCGATTGATCAGGCGAAAAATCTGCTGTACGTGAATATGCGCGACAAGAATCAGATTGGTGTTGTGGATTTGGCAAAGAACCAGGTTGTGAATGTCTGGTCCATACCGGGCATGAATCTGAATACGCCGATGGAGTTGGATGAGACCAATCACCGATTGTTTGTTGCGGGACGGAAGCCTGGCAAGTTCTTCGTGATCGACAGCAACTCCGGCAAGCTCGTTCAAACCTTGGATTCGGTCGAAACAGCAGACGATATGACGTTTGATCCGGAAAGCAAGCGCATCTATGTGACTGGCTCGAGCGGAGTTGCGATCTACTATCAGGACAGCCCTGACCAATACTCTTTGGTGGAGGAATTTGGCACCAATGGTGGAAAAACGTCCACTTACGATGCCGCTTTAAAACGGTTCTACATCGTACATCCGAAGACGGCTGAAGATATGGCCGGCTTGCAGGTCTACGCGGTTCAGTAAACATGAAAAAGATCCTATCTTGTCTTGTGCTCTTTTTGCCGTCGATTGGCTTTGGGCAGACACGCGCCTCTGACCTACCGCTAAGCGGGCTGTTAAGTCAGCCCGGACCAACCTTCACGATTAGCGACTCTGAGATCGCTGCGGATCCTGTTTTTATCGCTTGCGGTGACATGCGATTCACCGATCCGAAGAACACGACAGCGACCTTCCCGCGTGTGCGCCGCTACCTAGTCAGCCAAGTGGCTGCTGAGAAGCCTCTTGCGATTCTGCTGAACGGTGATGTTCCGCTGGCAGGCGACAACACGAACGACTATGTTGTTTACCACGACGAGACGAAGCCCTGGCGTGACGCCCATCTGCACGTTTTTCCGGCGTTGGGCAACCACGAATTTCATGGCAACAACCCGCAGCAGGATTTAGAAAACTGGTGGAACGCATTCCCCGAAATGAGGAACCGCCGCTGGTACTCCGCACAGATCGGCAAGCGGGTTTACTCGATCTCGCTGGATAGTGACACTTCGTTGCTGACGGATAGTGATCAGCAGAAATGGCTGGTTCAGCAAATCAGTGGTCTGGCGCCGACCATTGACTTCGTCATCATCAGCCTTCATCACCCGCCCGTAGCGGACATTCAGAAGCACATCGAAGTCGATCACAATCCGAGGCCGAATGAGATCGCCCTTCGAGATCTCTTATCGAGCTTGCAGCCGAACACCCACGCGCAGCTTATCATCAGCGCAGGCCATATACACAATTACGAGCGCCACGTGGTGGATAATGTGACGTACCTGGTATCCGGCGGCGGCGGCGCTGTGCCCTACTTCGTGGAGCGGACCCCGGACGATCTGTACCAGAGTGTCTTATTTCCAAACTTCAATTACGTGAAGTTTACCCTCGGCAAAGATAAACTCCACGCAACCATGTACCGGGTGGTGAATCCGGAGGCGGATCAGTTAAGCGTTGAGGCTAAGGATCAGTTCGATATTCCTGTGAAGCCTCGTTAGTTGCTGATGCTATTGATACGCCACCAGGGCGTTGAAGAGCAGTTTGAAGGTCTGGTAGCTTTGAGCGCCTTAATATATCTCAGCGTGGCTCAGTGGCCTCCTGTTATGCAAGCCTATATCGCAGTGAGAGCCGAATGCGGGAGAGACATCGCTAACAGAGGGATGCCGGCAACGGTCTTCACCCAGCTGGGCACCGCCAGGAAATACCGGCGGGTCGCAGAATACCGTTATGACAGCCGAGATCAAGCTACTTCCGCTTGCCACTTGCTATACATCGCGGATATCGAAGCGCTGGATCAGCCCGTTTCGCATGTGAAAGACATGGGTCACCAGTTTGTCGCTCAGGAGATTGCCCTTGAGGTCATGAACGACCTGATGAACTTTGACACTGACTTCTCCTTTGCCGTTGGGCGACATCTCGACGGGCTCGAC